>JALVDE010000038.1 GCA_027009375.1 Gammaproteobacteria bacterium | reverse complement strand
TAGCAGAGCGCAGATCCGTGGCATAGCCGAACATTTCCGACAGTGGTACATCGGCATGAATGATCTTACCGGCCGGACCATCTTCCATACCTTCTACAATACCGCGACGACGGTTTAAGTCGCCCATAACATCGCCCATATAATCTTCCGGGGTGACCACTTCGACTTTCATCATCGGTTCCAGAAGCACTGGGTCGGCCATTTTAGCGCCTTCACGCAGGGCGTAGGAACCGGCAATTTTAAAGGCCATCTCATTAGAGTCAACATCATGGTAGGAACCGTCAAACAGGGTTGCCTTAATATCCACCAGCGGGAATCCGGCAATAACACCGTTCTGCATCTGTTCCTGGATGCCTTTATCGACCGCACCGATATATTCCTTGGGTACGGTACCGCCGACAATCTCGTTAACAAACTCATAACCTTCCTGCGGTTCCAGACGTAACCAGACATGACCGTACTGGCCGCGTCCACCGGACTGGCGAATAAACTTGCCTTCGGCTTCCACTTTTTTACGGATGGTTTCCCGATAGGCCACCTGCGGGGCACCAACATTGGCTTCTACGCCAAATTCCCGCTGCATGCGGTCAACAATAATATCCAGATGCAGCTCACCCATTCCGGAAATAATGGTCTGCCCCGATTCCTCATCGGTTTTAACCCGAAAAGAGGGATCTTCATGGGCCAGTTTACCCAGGGCAATACCCATTTTTTCCTGGTCGGCCTGAGTTCTCGGTTCAACGGCTACCGAAATAACCGGTTCAGGAAACTCCATACGCTCAAGAATAATAATATTGTTCGGATCACATAAGGTATCACCGGTGGTGACATCTTTCAGACCCACTGCCGCAGCAATGTCGCCTGCACGCACTTCCTTGATCTCCTCGCGGTGATTGGAATGCATTTGCAGAATACGGCCAATACGTTCTTTTTTTCCTTTTACCGAGTTATACAGGCTGTCACCGGATTTCAGTATCCCGGAATACACCCTGAAAAAGGTTAAGGTACCCACAAAAGGATCGGTAGCAATTTTAAAGGCCAGAGCGGCAAAAGGTTCATCATCAGAGGCATGACGTTCCGCTTCTGTTTCATTCTTGTCATCCAGAACACCGGTAATGGCCTTAACTTCTGTCGGTGAAGGCAGATAATGCACAATGGCATCGAGCATGGCCTGTACACCAATATTCTTAAAGGCACTGCCGCAGCAGACCGGCACAATTTCAGTCTTCAGACAACGTTCACGAATACCCTGGTGAATTTCTTCTTCTGAAAGCTGCTCGCCTTCAAGATACTTGTCCATCAGCTCTTCATTGGCTTCTGCGGCTGATTCAACCAGATTTTCACGCCACTCTTCACACAGTTCAACCATGTTTTCGGGGATATCCCGTTCTTCAAAGTTGATACCCATATTTTCTTTTTCCCAGTAGATGGCTTTCATCTTCACCAGGTCTACCAGGCCTTCCAGATTCTCTTCTGCACCAATAGGTAATTGTATCGGTACCGGTGTTGAACCCAGACGGGTTTTAATTTGTTCTACTACACGCAGAAAATCAGCTCCGGAACGGTCCATTTTATTGACAAAGGCCATTCGGGGAACTTCATATTTATTAGCCTGACGCCAGACGGTTTCTGACTGAGGTTCCACACCGCCTACAGCGCAGAACACGGCTACCGCACCATCCAGTACCCGCAGAGAACGTTCCACCTCAATGGTGAAATCTACGTGTCCGGGCGTATCAATAATATTAATGCGATGTGCTTCAAACTGGTTGTCCATACCTTTCCAGAAACAGGTCGTCGCAGCCGAGGTAATGGTAATGCCCCGTTCCTGCTCCTGCTCCATCCAGTCCATGGTCGCGGCACCATCATGCACTTCACCGATTTTATGAGACACACCGGTGTAGTACAAAATACGTTCAGTAGTTGTCGTTTTACCAGCATCAATGTGAGCCATAATGCCTACATTGCGATAGCGAGTAATCGGAGTTTTACGTGCCACGGGATAAACCTCTTGGGATTTATTAAATATTTAAAGGCAGGGGATTAAGGAAGTTTATTTCCCCTCACCCTGACCCTCTCCCTAAGGGAGAGGGTAACTAAAGCAAAAAGGGCGAAACCTCTTTATATGAAGTGTCGCCCTGATTTTATCCCCTGCCAGCTAACCTGGAAAGGGATAAGTTTTATTTTACCAGCGGTAATGTGCGAATGCTTTGTTCGCTTCTGCCATACGGTGAGTATCTTCACGTTTCTTGACAGCAGAACCCTTGTTTTCCAGGGCATCCAGCATTTCACCGGCCAGTCTGCGGCCCATGGATTTTTCACCGCGCTTTCTGGCCGCATCGACTAACCAGCGCATACCTAAGGTAGCCTGACGTTCTGCACGAACTTCTACAGGTACCTGGTAAGTTGCACCACCGACACGACGGGATTTTACTTCCACGGTAGGACGGATATTTTCAATCACTTTGTTAAACAGTTCGACTGGCTCACCTTTGGTTTTCTCGACAACAATGTCCAGAGCACCATAAACAATTTTTTCAGCAACGGATTTTTTGCCGCTGAACATAATAATATTGATGAACTTGGCCAGGCTTATATCCCCAAACTTGGGATCAGGTAGAATTTCGCGTTTTACTGCGGCTCTTCTCCTAGACATAGGTAATTACCTTCTCTATTTGACAGTCTTAACTTGTTATTAAGTCAGAGCACTGCCTTAATTTCTAGAATACTTACAGGGGATGTCACAGGAAGATAATAGACGAAGCTATTACCCAACATTTCAGCCCTGTATGCGCTTTATTAATTTACTTTTTTAATAATAAATTAAGATTTTGGACGTTTAGTACCGTATTTAGAACGACCTTGACGACGGTCATCCACACCGGCAGTATCCAGAGTACCACGTACTGTATGATAACGAACACCAGGTAAATCTTTAACACGACCACCACGGATCAGAATCACGCTGTGTTCCTGCAGGTTATGTCCTTCACCACCGATATAGGTGGAAACTTCATAGCCACTGGTCAGGCGTACACGAGCGACTTTTCTTAAAGCCGAGTTTGGTTTTTTTGGTGTTGTTGTATAAACACGAGTACATACACCACGACGCTGAGGACAGGCCTGCAGAGCGGGTACATTACTCTTTGTTTTTTGACGTTTACGTGGTTTACGTACCAATTGGTTGGTAGTTGCCATAAACTTTCTTCTCCACACAATAAACAACAGGCCGGGAACGCCCCAGCCTGAAAGACGGACAAATATAAGGGATGTTCTTATATTTGTCAAGATTTAAATTATCAAAAAATAAAACGGCTCAGAGTATTTAGATTTTGTGCCAGATCAAGGCATTTCCGCACGGAGAATGTGAGCGTATATTAATACGCGACCATTCGAGTACGGAAATAACGCCGATCTGGTGCAAAAGATGAATGCTCTGTGCCGTTTTAGGCGTCTAGCTTACTCATTTCTGATTGCATCTGATAACGCTCTTTGTCCTTCTGTCTGCGCTTGCGACGTTCCTTATGGAAGGTCAGACCGGTACCGGCAGGTATCAGACGACCGACAATGACGTTTTCTTTCAGACCGCGCAGATCATCCACCTTGCCGCTGACGGATGCTTCGGTCAGTACCCGGGTGGTTTCCTGGAAGGACGCTGCAGAAATAAAGGACTCTGTTGCCAGAGAAGCCTTGGTAATACCCAGCAGCAGTCTTTCGAATGTTGCAGGCAGTTTACCTTCTTTTTCTACCCGTTCGTTTTCTTCAATAATAGCGGCATATTCAACCTGCTCACCCTTAATAAAGTTAGTGTCACCAGGATTAAGAATTTCCGCACGTTTAATCATCTGACGGATAATGACTTCAATGTGCTTGTCATTAATTTTTACACCCTGCAGACGATAAACTTCCTGTACTTCATTAACAATGTAGTTAGCCAGTTCCTGTTCGCCTTTCAGACGCAGGATATCATGCGGATTGGGTGCGCCATCGGAAATGACCTCACCTTTTTCTACCGATTCACCTTCAAATACATTAATGTGACGCCACTTGGGCAGCAGTTCTTCGTATGGCTTGCCTTCCTTAGGTGTAATCACCAGACGCTGCTTACCCTTGGTCTCTTTACCAAAGCTGACCACACCGGAAATTTCCGCCAGAATAGACGATTCCTTGGGTTTTCTGGCTTCAAACAGATCCGCAACCCGTGGCAGACCACCGGTAATATCCTTGGTCTTGGAGGATTCCTGAGGAATACGGGCAACTGCATCGCCAACCATTACGGTATCACCATCGGCGTGATTTACAATCGCACCGGCCGGTAAAGCATACTGGGCTGGAATGTCAGTGCCGACAATATTCAGATCATTACCATCCTCATCAATCAGTTTAACCATTGGACGCAGGTCTTTGGCACTGCCGCTGCGCTGCTTGGGATCAATAACCACCAGGGAACTCAGACCGGTAATCGCATCGGTTTCCTTATTAACGGTAACCCCGTCAATAAAGTCAATAAACTTGACCACACCGGCCACTTCAGTAATAACCGGATGGGTATGTGGATCCCAGGTGGCAATCACATCACCGCCTTTGGCTTCAGAACCATCGGTGACCGTCAGCACCGCACCATAAGGCACTTTATAACGTTCACGTTCACGGCCATGGGTATCAACCACGGTTAGTTCACCGGAACGGGAAACCGCCACGATATTACCGTTTTCCTGGGTCACTGTCTTGATATTATGCAGACGGATAGTACCGCTGGTCTTAATTTCAATACTGCTTACCGACGCGGAACGAGACGCTGCACCACCAATGTGGAAAGTACGCATGGTCAGCTGGGTACCGGGTTCACCAATAGACTGGGCGGCAATAACACCGACTGCTTCACCCATATTGACCTTGTGTCCGCGGGCCAGATCACGACCATAACAGGTGGCACAGATACCAAAGCGGGTTTCACAGGAAATGGGTGAGCGAACCTTCATATGATCCACACCCAGTTCATCCAGTTGTTCACACCAGGCTTCATCCAGCAGAGTGCCCTTGGGAATAATAACTTCATCGCTATTGGCCTTGATAACATCTTCAGCAACAATACGACCCAGCACTCTTTCACGTAAGGGTTCAACCACATCACCACCTTCAATCAGTGACTGAACCATAACACCCTGTTCGGTTCCGCAGTCGTCTTCAACCACGACCAGATCCTGGGCAACGTCTACCAGACGACGAGTCAGGTAACCGGAGTTAGCCGTTTTCAGTGCAGTATCAGCCAGACCTTTACGAGCACCGTGAGTAGAAATAAAGTACTGCAGTACGCTCAGACCTTCACGGAAATTTGCCGTAATGGGCGTTTCAATAATGGAACCATCCGGCTTGGCCATCAGACCACGCATACCGGCCAACTGTCTGATCTGGGCGGCACTACCACGCGCACCGGAGTCAGCCATCATGTAAACCGAGTTAAAGGAGGTCTGTTTAATCACATCACCTTTATTTGGAATGGTATCCTTAATATCATCGGGTACAATTTCTTTTAAAGGTTTAC
>JALVDE010000037.1 GCA_027009375.1 Gammaproteobacteria bacterium | reverse complement strand
GGTTAATATGCCGCAGCTGCAGGCGGCGTTTGTAGATGCCGGGGTCTGGGTGCGCCCCTTTAATAAGCTGGTGTATATTATGCCGCCCTATATTATCAGTACAGAGGAACTGACAAAGCTAACCTCGGCCATTGCTATGGTATTAAAAAAACACCTCGGCTGATTTTATATCATCGATATGAACCGGATAGGTAATATTGCCTGAGCGCATGCGGTCTATCACTTCAATATAATAAGCATCACGGATATTCAGCGTACCTTTATAATGCTTGCCTTTAACGGTTGCTATTTTAACCCGGTAGCCTTTAAAGTTTTTCAGGCTGGCTACGGCAACCGGCCGGTATTTCTTTATGATAATAGCTTTCTTTTTCTCAATCTGATCCGGTGTTTCCAGTTTGATCTCATCACTGGTGGTCACTTCTGCCAGCTTATCCTTATCAATATCAATGGAGATTTCATTAATACGCTTTCCATCCACATACAGTTTAAGACGGATAAACTGGATCAGATCATTTGGCATAAAGGTCTGTATTTCCTGCAGCCCGTTCAGCTTGCTTAAATCCGCTTCAAAACTGATGGCTCCGGATGTCTGCAGAACTTTTTTATAGGCATTTAACAGCCCTTCTTCGGGTTTAATACCAAAAGAAGCCAGGTATTCATTCACCTGGGTCAGGTGTTTGTTAATATAGTCTGCAACCTCCAGCTTTTCCTCGTTGGCGCAGAAACGGTTTTTACGTTCAATATAGGAATCATCAATAATTTCCACAATCAACTTACCCGGTTGGACCGTACCTTTTTTAAAGTCGTTAAGGCTGCTGATACCAGACAGATCACCGGTGATATTAAAATTGGTCATATCATTGATATGGTACTGGATAATATAAGACAATTTTTTCAGGTTGGACTGGTACTGATAACTTAAAACCAGATCACTGACCAGCTCATCATAACCCATCTTTGATAATGCCTGACTGCCGATTCGATAGACATCACCGCAGGCGAGGGTGGAAAATACTTCTACCTGAGAAGGTTCCACATCCGGATTATCCAGCAACTGCATAATTTTACCGTTTAAACTAATGCTGATGCCCTTAACAATTAAACTCAGTGCTTCCGGCAGTTGACCGTTCTGAAGCTGACTGTCTATGGTTAACAGGCTAATCAGATTGGGTGCTGTAAATTTAATGGAGTCAATGCGGATGGATTCATCCACTGAAGGAATATAGACCTTCAGCTTATGGACGGTTGCACTGCCGGCGAGAGAAGTTTCAAAGTCTTTGTAGCTGATTTGCACAAAGGGTTTGGCCTGTGCAACCTGATGTTCAATAAACTGCTCGGTCAGATACCATAAACTGCCCTTGAGAGCAGCCAGGGTAAGCACGGTTAAAACAAATAGAACCAGGAAAATTTTTTTCATGTATCTGTCATCAGCCTAAGTGATAATCATTAATACCAGGACGGTTTATCGTCCGGTTTTTCCAGCAGAGCTTTTATATTGACTTCTATAATGTGATAACCAATATTGCCGTAGAGCTTCTGGCGGCCTTCATTGAGAACAAAGCTGGGGCTGCCGTCAATAGTTTTCTGTTTATCATCGGTCGTACAGGAGGCCAGTGCTGCCATGGCTTCACCGCTGTTCAGCACCGCTTCCAGCTTATCCCGGGGAATATCTAACTGCTCAGCGTAGGAGAGCATAATGTTCAGCTGTGAAACATCTTCTGCATCACGGAAATAGCCCAGGCGGATACGCCAGTCAATCTGTTCCAGCAGGGTATTGTCTTTATCCTGAGACTGAATTTCTCCCCGCTGTTCGAGAATATCCACGGCTTTTATAAAATGGTGACAGCAGGCGGAAGAATGGGGCAGGTTTTTCAGGCCGATATCAGGGTGAATTTCAACATAGGGAAACATGCCGCCCAGTTTATGCATCATCTGGTTATAGGCCGGCAGTCCGCCTTTATCAGCCCAGTTTTTTTCCAACATGGTATGCATATCAACAAACAGCGGAGTATAGCGATAATTAATTTTCACCTGGTCGCCGAACTGTTTTTTTATTTCATCAATTTTTATTTTTGCAGAATAAGCCCAGATACACAGGACATCAGAATAGTAGTCAATTTCAAGACTCATGTATTTTTTCCATAACTAGCTAGATAGTAAGACGGCTAATAAAACAGCCAATAGTCAGAATAGCAATAACCGCTTATCGAGTACCAAAGATAACAATGGTTTTACCTTTAACATGGATAAGCTCCTGCTCTTCAAGTATTTTCAGTACCCGACCTGCCATTTCTCTGGAACAGCCGACAATTTTACCCAGTTCCTGACGGGTGATCTTAATCTGCATGCCGTCCGGATGGGTCATGGCATCGGGTTGTTTAGCCAGTTCCAGCAGGGTGCCGGCAATCCGTCCGGTAACATCCAGAAAGGCCAGATCGCCGACTTTGCGGCTGGTTTTACGCAGCCGGTTGGCAATCTGAGTGGATATTTCAAACAGTACATCAGGCAGATCCTGTCTTAAACTGTTAAATTTGGCATAAGATATTTCGGCAATTTCACTATCAGTACGGGCTTTTACCCAGGCACTGCGGTTAGAAGGTTCAGAAAACAGGCCCATTTCTCCGAAAAAATCCCCGTCATTAAGATAATCGAGCACAATTTCGTGGTCATCCTTGTCTTCCAGTAATACAGAAACGGAGCCTTTAACAATATAGTACAGGGTGTCGGATTCAGTTCCGGCATGGATAATGGTCTTTTTAGCCGGGTATTTGCGTTTATGACAATAAGTGAGAAATTCTGTGATGGCTGGGTTTTCTTCTTTTAAATTTACAATCGACATATCAATCTGCTTTTTTTAATGCTGGTACCATGAACTGGCAAGTGGAGGCTGTCTATAAGCACATTACTGTATGGTGCTCTGTCGGACTCTTAGTGTCCCGTATGTAGAAAGTCCACTTTTCTTAATTTATTAGCATAGCACGAAAATTAAAAAGTGTGATGTTTTAATAGAAAATCTTTCGAGCATTTCACATTTAATGGCTTGTATTTGTGGATATTATTCGGTTTTTTGTGAAATAATCCATGTCAGACTGATTTATCCGTTATTTTATTAAAAGTAAAAATTATAATCGTTAATGTTAAGGGCCAATATTGAGGGCGAAGGTTAAGTAATGAATGTAAGAATTAAATGGGTTGAAAATGTGATGTTTATGGGGCAGTCCGGCAGCGGGCATGCGGTGGTCATGGATGGCCCGCCGGAACTGGGCGGTAAAAACCTGGGTATCCGTCCCATGGAAATGATGCTGATGGGGCTGGGCGGCTGTACTTCTTTTGACGTGATGCTGATCCTGCAGCGTTCACGCCAGAATGTGACCGATTGTGTTGCTGAACTGAGTGCTGAACGTGCGGAAACTGACCCTAAGGTTTTTACCAAAATTCATATTCACTTTATTGTTACAGGTAAAGAGTTAAAAGAGAAAATGGTTAAGCGTGCAGTAGAATTATCCGCGACCAAATACTGCTCTGCCTCTATTATGCTGGCTCAGACGGTGGATATTACCCATGATTATGAGATTGTTGAGGAATAGAGTCTTAGGTATGATCAACTGCCATTAACGGTTTTAAAGTCTTTAATAAACTACTGAATAAACTCTTATTATGCTGTTCTTCCTGAGCCAGAAGCTGTTTCATATGTTCACGCTGAGTTGGCATGCTGAAGCAGGCCGGGCAGCTGTCCGGGATGACGGGTAAACCGGCGGCTTTAGCATAGGCAGTGGTTAAGGTTTCACGGGCGTAAACCAGGGGGCGGATCACCCGTAAATCCCCGGCTCCAATGGTGTAGTTGGCTTTCATGGTCTGCAGCTTGCCGTTGTGGAAGGCAGACATCAGGAAGCTTTCAGCCAGGTCGTCCAGATGCTGGGCCAGAGCCAGAATATTGTAGCCTTCTTTTCTGGCCGTATTATACAGGATGCCGCGCTTCATCCTTGAGCAGAAAGAGCAGAAGGAATCGCCGTCCATGGAACCCTCTGCCTGCTCCAGGATGGCCTGCTGCTGGTAGAAATAGGGGATGCCCAGTTGCTTCAGGTAATCTTTTAAGGGCGATGGATCAAAGCCTTCAATCATGGGGTCAACCGTGACCGCACCCAGCTGAAATTTTACCGGCGCATACTGGCTCAGGTGGTGCAGGATCAATAATAAGGACAGGGAATCTTTGCCGCCGGAAACCCCCAGCAGGATACGGTCTCCGTCTTTTATCATTTCAAAATCAGCTATTGCCCTTCCCACATGACGCATCAGACGTTTGGGTGGTTTTAAATAGTTTCTTTCTGCCATATTTGTGGTTTTTCTATTCTGGTTTTTGCTGTTTGGCGTATCATAGCAGATTGCAGCCTGATCATCAGTTTTCATTCAAGGTTTTACTTGAAGCGGGGTGACTTGTCGGTTAGTCTTTGCTTAGCGAATTAAAATTAAAACCGTAATCCGGAGGAACAGGAATGGATGCATTTGTTATAGGTTTGCTGGCACTGGTTGTTGTGCTGATTGTTTTAGGGGTCAAAAAAGTGGATCAGGGTATGGAATATACCGTGGAACGTTTTGGACGATATACCCGCTCATTAAGACCAGGGCTGAATTTTATTGTGCCGGTAATGGACTCTATTGGTCAGCGGGTGAATATGATGGAACGGGTTATGGATGTTCCTTCACAGGAAATCATTACCAAAGATAATGCCATGGTTAAAGTGGACGGGGTGGTGTTTTTTCAGGCTATGGACAGTGCCAAGGCCTCTTATGAAGTGAATAACCTGGAGCATGCCATTTTAAACCTGACCATGACCAATATCAGAACCGTAATGGGTTCTATGGATCTGGATGAATTATTGTCCAAACGGGATGAAATTAACACACAACTCCTGTCGGTAGTAGATGATGCTACCACCCCCTGGGGCGTGAAAGTCACCCGGATAGAGATTAAAGATATTGCACCGCCCATGGATCTGGTGGATGCCATGGCCCGGCAGATGAAAGCAGAACGGGAAAAACGGGCCAGTATTCTGGAAGCTGAGGGTGAACGTCAGGCAGAAATTCTGCGGGCTGAGGGTGAAAAGCAGGGCGCCATTCTAAAAGCAGAAGGTGAGAAAGAAGCAGCCTTTCGTGAAGCAGAAGCACGGGAACGACTGGCAGAAGCAGAAGCTCGGGCCACTCTGGTGGTTTCCCAGGCCATTGAAAAGGGCGATATTAATGCTATTAATTACTTTGTAGCCACCAGGTATGTAGATGCCTTAAAAGAAATTGGTATGGCTGATAACCAGAAACTGGTATTTATGCCTCTGGAAGCTTCCGGGGTGATCAGTGCTATTGGTGGAATTGGTGAGCTGGCTAAAGAAGTCTATAACAAAAAGAGTGAAGGATAAAAATACAATTTAAAAATGCCCTCATCCTGATCTTCTCCCAAAGGGAGGAGGAACTGAATATTGCTAAGCGTAAATTTGTTTTAGAGAGACTATTAAAATGGAACCCTTTATTACCCACCTGGAATTCTGGCACTGGCTGACCTTTGCCT
>JALVDE010000036.1 GCA_027009375.1 Gammaproteobacteria bacterium | reverse complement strand
CTGTTTATAATTATACAGGCGCGTATGACCTCAACCCGTCTGCCGGGTAAAGTAATGCTGCCCCTGTGTGATAAGCCAGTACTGCAGGTCATGCTGGAAAGGCTGAGTTATTTTAAAGATAATATTATTATTGCCACGACCAATGACGGAACGGAAAGGCCCATCGTTGAACTGTGTCACTCTCTGAGTATACGATGTTTTCAGGGTGATACGGATAATGTGCTGGATCGTTACTATCAGACTGCCACTTTTTCTGGAGCAGATGACTCTGATATTATTGTACGTCAGACCAGTGACTGTCCCCTGATTGATCCTGAAATTACCCGTAAGACCATTGATTATTATACCAGCCATAATTTTGATTATGTCAGTACCGGTACTGGTGCAGGTTTTCCAAGAGGTATGGATACAGAAATCTTTTCCTATGCCCTGTTAAAAGAAGCCTGGAACAGGGCAACAGAGTCTTATGAAAAAGAACATGTTACTCCCTATTTTTATCGCACCATCAGGGACAGACTGAGCTTTGGTCAATATAAGAATGTCACGGATCATTCCAGATACCGTCTGACACTGGATGAGGAAAGTGATTACCGGGCTGTTATGGAACTGTATAAAAAGCTACACTGCAGGACTGACTTCAGTTATGATGAAATGATAGCGGTTTTAGAACAATATCCTTATATTTATGACTTGAATGCAGCTGTTGAACAAAAGAAAATAAACTGAAGTTTTTGCGGAAAATATCATCCTATTATGTCCCAGACTATCCATATAGGCAATCAAATTATTGGTTCTCGGCAGCGGCCTTTTATCATTGCTGAATTATCGGGTAATCATCAGCAGAATTATCAACTTGCCGAACAAATGATAGAGTCTGCGGCTCAATCCGGCGCTCATGCAATAAAACTGCAGACTTATACGCCTGATACCATGACGCTGGATATAAATAGTCAGGATTTTATGGTCACTGAAAGGGACAGTTTGTGGCAGGGTGAAAGCCTGTATTCACTGTATTCAAAAGCCGCGACACCATGGGAATGGCATGAACCTCTGTTTGCAAAAGCCCGATCCCTTGGTTTGCTGGCGTTCAGCTCACCCTTTGATGCCAGTGCTGTGGACTTCCTGGAAAACCTTGATGTACCCTGTTATAAAATAGCCTCCTTTGAAAATACCGATCTGCCGCTGATAAAAAAAGTGGCACAAACCGGTAAACCCCTGATTGTTTCTACCGGTATGGCCAGTGAACAGGAAATTGAGGAACTGTTGAGTACAATTTCTGACAGCGGAAACCGGCAGGTGGTTTTACTAAAATGCACCAGTAACTATCCGGCTGATGCATCGGATTGTAATTTGCTTACCCTGAAAGATATGCAGAAAAAGTTCGGCACTCTTGTAGGCCTGTCTGATCATACCCGGGGTAATAGTGTGGCTCTGGCTGCCGTAGCCCTGGGCTGTTGTGTCATTGAAAAACATTTCGTTCTGGATCGCCAGGCCGGTGGTGTGGATGCAGAGTTTTCTCTTGAACCAGATGAATTGAAGCAGTTAGTACAGGAAACTGAAACCGTCTGGAGAGCCATGGGAAAAGTTCAGTACGGTGGCTCAGATAATGAACAGATGTCAAAAAAATACCGCCGCTCAGTATACTGTTCCCAGGATATAAAGGCCGGGGAGTGTTTGTCAGAACAGAATATTCGGGTTGTTCGCCCCGGTTTCGGTCTGCCGCCAAAACATTATCAACAGCTGCTGGGTAAAACGGCCGGGCAGGACATAGCAAGGGGTACACCGATTAGCTGGGAATTATTGCAATGAAACAGGCTATTTTCAGGCTGGATGCAGGTAAAAATAATGGTATGGGGCATTTAATGCGCTGTCGTGCTCTGGCCGATGCTCTGCATGCTCAGGGAGTGGCCTGTACCTTTGCCTGTAAAATTATTGACTCAGAAATCTGTCTTTCACCTCACAGGCTGCACAGTATTGAAAATGAAGACGAATTCCTGGCTATTAGTAAGTCTTATCAATGGATTATTGTGGATCATTATGAATACAGTTCAGAGGAACTTTATGTATTGCATAAACACCCGGACAGCCATTTAATTGTCCTGGATGATATTGGTAATCGTGGGCATTTGTACGCGGATATGATCATTAACCCGTTGGCTAAAGCCCGGGCATTTACCAGCTATCAATTATCATCCAGAGCCCAGTTATTACTGGGGCCGGAATATTGTTTACTGGGAGAGTCCTTTCAGACGGTTGAACTGCCAACATTTGAAACCAGAAATCGTATTATTATTACCTTTGGCGGTTCTGATGTGACCGGTCTGACCCTGCCTGTTATAAAGGCCGTTACTGATTATGATGCTATCACTTCGTATGAGATAGTGGTTGTTACCGGAGCCGCCTGTGCAGATGGGGCGGCTATTGAAAAGTATTGTGAGCAGCAGCATTTCCAGTATCGGCATAATGTGCAGAATATGGCTGAGCTGTTCAGTACAGCACGGCTGGCCATTTCAGCCGCCGGTTCGACAATATTTGAACTGGCCTGCTGCGCTGTTCCTTCAGTGTTTGCCGTAGTGGCGGATAACCAGTGGCTGGCGGCCAGAGAACATAGTAGGTTGGGCTGGTGCCGGAGTGTGGACTGCCGAAAAGTTCAACCGGTAAATGAATTGCTGCAACAGGCTGAATTATTACTGGCGGATAACAATCTGGAACAATACAGTCAGGCAGCCAGAGAGATTGTGGATGCAAAAGGTGCTGAACGGGTTGCCAGCAGGATTATTGATTTGCATAATGCGTAACTCCTTACATCATCCATGTTCTCATGATCTTTGGTGTAAATGCATACGATTATAGTTCCACAATACTGCCTGCAATATGCCGAACTCCGTCCTCCTGAGTAAAATAATAAACTACTAAAACATTGCCATTCGGCAGTTCTACGGCCCAGGGGTAACCCACATCACCGCATAAACCATCATCCCGAATAATAATTTCATCTCCCAGCAAGTGCTCTGCTTTACTGTCCATTAAGTGGGCTCTGATCCCATAGGGCTTATGACGATAGCCGTAACTGAGGAAAATTCTGCCATCAGATAATTTAAGCGGGTGTACCGGATGCCCGGTTAATGAGCTTTCCTGCCATTGCGACCAGCTTTGACCACTGTCAGTGGAAAGTGCAGTAATAAAATGATCATTGCCGGAAGTGTTACGAATAAAGGCCATAATGGTTTTATCTTTTATATGTAACAAAGCCGGCTCAGTAAAACTGAGTTTTTGTTCTGGATCGCGTGCAATAACAGAACGAAATGACCAGTGTTGGCCCTGATCGGAAGAAACATACAGATAGGTTGAGGACACCTTGTCTTCATTCAGCGTGCCGTAAACCGGTAATAAAATTTCATTGCCCACTTCAATGGCCTGTCCCCGAACCGGGCCGCCATGATAGTCCCGTTTATCGGGAATAAGGGCTTTAGCACCTGGAGGCTGGGGCAAATAATTGTGTTCAGTCCAGCTTTTACCCTGATCATGACTGAGCCGGGTAAAACCACCCCACATCAGGTAATGACAGCCGGTAATGTCCGGATGTCCGTATAATCGGGTACCGGTTCCTTTTAAGGCTTCGGCTAACTGGGCGTGTACAGGATACCAGGAAAAAGAGGACAGTAAGAGTGAACCGTTCCTGAGTAGTAAAAGATTTGCATCCTGATCCGCAGCTTCCGGATTGGCACTAAGAGGTATCGCTTCTGTTAAGGGGGTAAGCTGACAATCGAAAAATATTCCAGTGATCTGGGAGCGGCTATCAATATGATCCACAAGGTGTTTTAATTTTTGATGTGTCTCATTATCTTCGTCCAGCAGCCAGCGACTGTCCCTGGCCCGCCGAAACAGTAAAAGTAACTGAGGTTCATTATTCTGAGTACCGTTTAACAATACAATACTTGGAAAAGAGGCAAAAAAACGGTAATTTTTATACAAAAGCAGATTTTTTATAATTTCAGGCATAAAATCGTTAGGCTATCCTGTTGTAAATTTATGAAATATATAGAAAATTAATTTGTGGTGTTTAAGCTCAGTATATGCTATTTTTAGCATTAATACATAGTAAATGGGGCCTTTTTACAAGCTTTGATTTACAGAGAAAGAGACTATCTGGACAGACCTGTGTTTAATGACAAATCTATTTTAACTGACGGTGGTAGCACCATATCCAGGAAAAACTTTCTTCATCTTATTTTGAATTATTGTTCCATCTGTTGAATTTATGGATTCAGGCAGAAGGATAAGTTAATACCCATATGATACCCTACGCCAAACAAAGTATATCTGAAGAGGATATTGAGGCCGTTGTCCAGGTGCTCCGTTCTGATTTTATAACTCAGGGGCCGGTTGTAAATGAATTTGAAACAGCCATAGCACAATATTGTCAGGCACAGTATGCCATTGCTGTCAGTAGTGGAACCGCTGCACTGCATCTGGCCTGCCGAGCTTTGGGGATTGGTCAGGGCGATACTGTCTGGACATCTCCAAATACTTTTGTGGCTTCCGCCAATTGCGCTCTGTACTGCGGTGCCACTATCGACTTTATCGATATTGATCCGCATACCTATAATATCAGTATTGCAGCACTAAAACAGAAGCTGGAGACTGCCAGGGAGAATGATCGCTTGCCTGCTGTGATTATTCCGGTGCATTTTGCCGGTCAGTCCTGTGATATGGAGACGATTTATTACTTGTCTCAGGAATACGGTTTTAAAATTATAGAAGATGCCGCTCATGCCCTGGGGGGAGAATATAATAATGACAGGATCGGTTCCTGCCGTTATTCAGATATAACCATTTTCAGCCTGCACCCGGCAAAAATGATCACTGCAGGGGAGGGCGGACTGCTGCTGACCAATAATTCATCTCTGGCTGAACAAGCGCTCTTGTTAAGGACACATGGGATAACCAGAAATCCTTCCTTAATGGATGGTGAGTCTCATGGTCTCTGGTATTATCAGCAGATAGAACTGGGTTATAACTATCGGATAACTGATATTCAGGCGGCTCTGGGTCTGTCTCAGCTAAAACGTCTCGATGAATTTGTAGCCCGGCGTCGTGAAATTGCAGCTATCTATAATAAAAAGCTAAATCATCTGCCGTTAACAGCCCCTCTGCCAGATAAAAATAACCAGTTTTCCTGGCATCTATATGTTATAAATCTGCACCTGGACAAGATTGCCAGAACCCGCAAAGAAGTCTTTGATGAACTCAGAAAACACAATATTGGGGTCCATGTTCATTATATTCCAGTACATATACAACCCTGGTTTACCAGTATGGGATTTAAGGCAGAAGCTTTTCCAAATGTTATGAGCTATTATCAGCGAGCCATAACTTTGCCCATCTATGTTGATCTGAGTGATGAAGAAATTGATTATATAGTGCATGTCTTATCTGAAGTCCTAAGTTAAAGTATGTTAATTCCCCTGCAAAATAAGCATCTGGATATGATTTTATCCTGGCGTAACCAGGACGAAGTTCGTCAGTATTCATTTACAGATCATATAATAACCAGACAGGAG
>JALVDE010000035.1 GCA_027009375.1 Gammaproteobacteria bacterium | reverse complement strand
GTATAGTGTGTATTGTTGTAAACAATTCAGGCATCCGGAAAAATCGGGGTTGGTTACTATTCCACACCCTAAGAAGGATCTGCCAGGTGGTACTGTCAAAAGTATCTTAAAACAGGCTGGTCTCGAATGAGGACAGTGTTTTTGTTTGGTTTGCCTTAAATGCACATTAGGAAAAAATATGGAATATCCAGTAATTATTCATCATGAAAAAAACAGTGCTTTTGGTGTGACTGTGCCAGATATACCTGGGTGTTTTTCAGCCGGTGATACATTGGAAGAAGCACTGCATAATACTATTGAAGCAATTCATGGGCATCTTGAAATTTTGGCTGAGGACGGAGAAGATGTACCGCAGGCAACGTCTGTTGATAATTATTTAGATGAAGACGGCTTTATTGGTTTTGTTGATATTGATATAACGCCGTACCTTGGTGTGACTGAGCGGGTTAATATTACCGTGCCAAAACTGGTGCTTAAAAAGATTGACGACTATGTAAAGAAACATCCTGAATATGATTCAAGATCCGCTTTTTTAACAGAAGTATCATTGAGAAAAATAAACTCATAATCTCAATGGATATTGAGGCTGACATACATCAGAACGTAAGGCACGAAAATGTTTGCCAGCCTTAACCGCCGTATGGAAATGGCCTGTTAAGCTGAATGTCTTTTAATTGATAATTTTTTTAACATCAACCAAAGCCTGATCCCGGGCAAACTGAATAGTCAGTGTCTGTCCGGTTTTTAATGATGCAGCAGACTGCACCAGTCGGCCATCCTGATCCTTGACCAGGCTGTAACCACGTCCCAGGGTGGCCAGCGGGCTGTAGGCATCCAGTTCCCGGGCCAGAAAGGCCAGTTTCTGTTGTAGTTTTTCAAACTGTGGGGTAAGGCTGTGCTGCAGGCGCTGCTGCAGATAGTCCAGGCGGATCTGTTGTTGTTTAAGCAGGTGTGCCGGAGAGTGCTGCTGCAGTCGTGCTTCCAGGGTATGCAGTTTTTCCTGACGGGACTGCAGCTGAGTCAGCAGCAGGGTTTCCATTCGGCTGCTTAAATCATCAATTCTAAGAGCAATATCATCCAGATAGCGGCCTGGGTGTTTCAGGCGTTTGCGCAGCCAGTCCAGTTGCTGCTGCAGACTCTCCAGATAGCGCTGTATTCGGTTTGCTAACTGGGCTTCAACCGCTTCCAGCCAGTTCAGCCATTCCTGTTGAGCAGGGCTGATGAGTTCGGCAGCGGCAGAAGGGGTGGGTGCGCGGACATCGGCAACAAAATCACAAATGGTAAAATCCACTTCATGACCCACTGCGCTGACTATCGGAATAGGGCAGTCATAAATAGCTCTTGCCAGCGGTTCATTATTAAATGCCCACAAATCTTCAATAGAGCCGCCCCCGCGACCGATAATCAGCACATCGCAGACGCCGTGCTGCTGGGCCTGCTGCAGTGCTTTTAATAATTGTGCGGGCGCTTCATCACCCTGTACCTGGGCAGGGTAAATAATTACAGGCAGGCCGGGAAATCGGCGTTTTAATACCTGCAGAATATCATGCAGGGCTGCGCCGGTCGGGGAGGTAATAATACCCACACAATGTGGATATTCCGGCAGGCTCTGCTTATGGGCTTCATCAAACAGGCCTTCGGCCTGTAATTTCTGTTTCAGCTGTTCAAAAGCCCGCTGCAGAGCACCGATGCCGGCATCCTCCATGGACTCAACAATCAGCTGAAAGTCCCCCCGTGCTTCATACAGACTGACCCGGGCTTTAAGCAGAACCTGGGAACCTTCTTCGGGAGAAAAGTTCAGACGCTGGTTATTATGCCGGAACATGGCGCAGCGCACCTGGCTCTGATCATCTTTAAGGGTAAAATACCAGTGTCCGGAACGGGGACGTGCCAGGTTGGAAATTTCACCGGTCACCCAGACGGCAGGAAAATTATATTCCAGTACGCTTTTGACATTACGGGTAAATTCAGAAACACTCAGCGGTTGAGAGTAGGATGCTGTATTATAGAACTCGGACATGGGCACATCATACCGAAGCAGTGATTAAATGTGAAATTGAAATATGAGCCGATCAAACAAACGCTTAAGCAAAACCTTTTTTAGTAATAAAACCACTCTGGAACTGGCGCAGGCCTTACTGGGCAAGGTGCTGGTACATAAGAGTCCGGCCGGGGTTATTAAAGGGATTATTAATGAAACGGAAGCCTATTCCCAGGATGAAGAGTCCTGTCATGCTTTTGGCGGCAAACGCAGCAAGCGCAATGAAGTGATGTTCTGGCGGGCCGGGCACCTGTATGTCTATTTTACCTATGGAATGCATTACTGCATTAATATTGTTACCGGTGAGCCGGATCGGGCTGAAGCGGTTTTAATCCGCTCTGTACTGCCGCTGGAAGGGCAGGATATTATGCTGCTTAACCGCAAGGGCAGGCAGAAAAACCTGGCCGACGGTCCGGCTAAACTGGCTATGGCCTATGGTTTTGGTAAAGCCCACAATGGTGTTGATCTACTGGACGGGGCATCTGTTATTTATCTGGAAGATCAGGGCTATAAGCCGGAAGAGATTACGCAGACTGAGCGTATTGGCATTTCCAAAGCCAAAGATCTGCCCTGGCGTTTTGTCTGTCGTAAATGCATCCAGTAAATGTACTTTTCGGTTTTGCTTTTTCTGTTTGGCTTTTTGTGTTTTTTATGGTTTTCCAGAACAGAAAAATAGACTATAATGCTCTGTTATCTATTTAATTTCACCTGGAAGGATTTCCCTTATGCGAATCGTTGAAGAAGCACTTACCTTTGATGATGTCTTACTGGTTCCGGCCTTCTCCGAAGTCCTGCCAAAAAGTGTTGATTTATCCACTAAACTGACCCGTGATATCAAGCTCAATATACCCATGGTAACTGCCGCTATGGATACCGTCACCGAGCACCGTATGGCCATTGCCATGGCTCAGCAGGGCGGTATCGGCATTATTCATAAAAACATGACTGTGGAAGAGCAGGCTCGCGAAGTTATGAAGGTCAAGAAGCATGAAAGCGGTGTGGTAAAAGATCCCATTACCATTGCTCCGGATCAGACCATACGTGAAGTCATGGAACTGACCCGTATTAATAAGATTTCCGGGGTTCCGGTTGTCGAAGACAATGATAATCTGGTGGGCATTGTTACCAGCCGGGATCTGCGTTTTGAAACCCATCTGGACGATACGGTCAGCAGCATTATGACGCCAAAAGACCGACTGGTTACCATTAAAGAAGGAGCAGGCCGTCAGGAAGCTATGGATTTACTGCATCAGCACCGTATTGAAAAGGTACTGGTTGTTAATGATGACTTCCAACTGCGCGGTATGATCACGGTTAAGGATATGCAAAAAGCCACCGATTATCCTCTGGCCTGTAAAGATGACCAGGAGCGACTGCGTGTCGGGGCAGCGGTGGGTGTCGGTGCCGGCACAGATGAACGGGTAACGGCACTGGTCGAAGCCGGTGTGGATGTCCTGGTGGTTGATACTGCCCACGGTCATTCCAAAGGGGTAATTGATCGGGTGGCCTGGGTTAAACAGAATTTCCCGCAGGTACAGGTGATTGGCGGTAATATTGCAACTGCAGCTGCTGCCAGAGCGCTGGTGGAAGCCGGTGCCGATGCGGTTAAAGTGGGTATTGGCCCCGGTTCCATCTGTACCACCCGGATTGTGGCCGGTGTCGGTGTACCACAAATTACGGCCATCAGTAATGTGGCTAAGGAACTGGAAGGTACCGGCATCCCGCTGATTGGTGACGGCGGTATTCGTTATTCCGGTGACTTCTCCAAGGCCATTGTGGCCGGTGCTTCCTGCTGTATGTTCGGCAGTGTGTTTGCCGGTACCGAAGAAGCGCCAGGTGAAGTGGAGCTGTACCAGGGACGTTCCTATAAGTCTTATCGTGGTATGGGCTCCATGGGTGCCATGTCTCAGCAGCAGGGTTCCAGTGACCGTTATTTCCAGGAAAGCAGCGATGCAGATAAGCTGGTACCGGAAGGCATTGAAGGCCGGGTACCTTATAAGGGCGCTATGCAGCCGGTGGTACACCAGATGCTGGGCGGCCTGCGTTCTTCCATGGGCTATACCGGCTGTGCAGATATTGAAGCCATGCGCAGCAAGCCGGAATTTGTCCGGGTCACCAATGCCGGTATGGTTGAAAGCCATGTCCATGATGTTACTATTACCAAGGAAGCACCCAATTACCGGACCTGATTTCCGGTTAATGAAGCTCATAACATCACTTTAATAAGGTCGGTATATCCGGCCTTGTTTTTTTAACCGCCTTTTTAATACAGCCAAATTTGAAACACAGGAAAACCCATGACACAAAATATTCATGACCACCGAATTCTTATTCTGGATTTTGGTTCTCAATATACCCAGTTAATAGCCCGGCGGGTACGAGAAATTGGCGTTTATTGTGAAATTCATCCTTCCAACTATATGGCTGAAGCCATTAAGGCATTTGACCCCAAAGGGATCATTCTTTCCGGCGGTCCTGAAACCGTAACCGCCACCGATACGCCAAGAGCGGCTGATATTGTGTTTGAACTGGGTGTTCCGGTGCTGGGGATCTGCTACGGTATGCAGACCATGACGGAACAGCTGGGCGGCAAGGTGGAAAATGCCGATCACCATGAATACGGTTACGCCCAGGTCAGAGCACGCGGCCATACCCGGTTGTTAAAGGATATTGAAGATCACGTTACCGAAGAAGGCTACGGCATGCTGGATGTATGGATGTCCCATGGTGACCGGGTGGTGGAAATGCCGGAAGGTTTTAAACTCATGGCCAGTACCGACAATGCGCCCATTGCCGCCATGGCGGATGAAACCCGTCATTTTTACGGCATCCAGTTTCACCCGGAGGTTACCCATACCAAGCAGGGTAAGCGTATTTTTGAACGCTTTATTGTAGACATCTGCGGCTGTGATACTCTGTGGACCCCGGGCAATATTATTGAAGACAGTATAAAAAACATCCGTGCCAAAGTCGGCAGCGACGAAGTGGTGTTAGGGTTGTCCGGCGGGGTGGATTCATCGGTAGTGGCAGCCTTGCTGCATAAGGCCATTGGTGAGCAACTGACCTGTGTATTTGTGGATAACGGGTTATTACGCCTGCATGAAGGTGACCAGGTTATGGCCATGTTTGCCCAGCATATGGGAATTCGTGTACTGCGGATCGATGCTGAAAAACGTTTTCTGGATAAACTGGCCGGTGTCAGTGATCCAGAGCAGAAGCGTAAAATCATCGGTCATGAATTTATTAATGTGTTTGATGAAGAAGCCGGTAAGCTGACCAATGCCAAATGGCTGGCACAGGGCACCATTTATCCCGATGTGATTGAATCCGGCGGCCAGAACGGTACGGCTCACCTGATTAAGTCCCATCATAATGTCGGCGGCCTGCCTGATGATATGGAACTGGGGCTGGTAGAACCCCTGCGCGAACTGTTTAAGGATGAAGTCCGGGAACTGGGTCTGGAGCTGGGTCTGCCCTATGATATGGTCTATCGTCATCCATTCCCCGGCCCGGGCCTGGGTGTGCGTATTCTGGGTGAAGTA
>JALVDE010000034.1 GCA_027009375.1 Gammaproteobacteria bacterium | reverse complement strand
TGACAACCAAAGGTTTGAATATATAACTTACCTGGCATTGGGGGATATCCTCATAAAACAAAGGCGAAAGCTGTTAGCAAGAAAAGTCTTTCGCTAAGAGGCGGAAAAGTAACATATTTTCAGTATTTTTTCTACTGAATGTATCGCTTGTGAAGTTAATAATGCGTTTCCACGCAGAAGCGTGGAAACGAGAGGATATAAAAATACAGTTTAAAACTTTGGTTAAAAGATATGATTAAAAATCATATCCACGTTCATCGTGTGACACCAGATCCAGACCTTCGGTTTCTTCATCACGTGCAACACGTAAGCTGACAAACATATCAACCACTTTAAGAACAATATAAGTCATTACCGCGGTATAAACCAGGGTTGCACCAATACCGATTAACTGCACCATGATCTGTGAACTCATATTCATGCCTTCAGCATAACCCTGCCCGGAAAACACGCCCAAACTGGAAGAAGCAAAGATACCAGCCATAAAGGTACCGATAATACCACCGACTCCGTGTACTGGAAAAACATCCAGAGAGTCATCCAGTTTTAAGGTTACTTTAATAAACTGAGTTGCACTATAACAGACCACACCAGCAGTTAAACCGATAATCAGGGCTCCAGCAGGACCGACAAAGCCGGAAGCCGGGGTAATGGTACCCAGGCCGGCAACCATACCAGTGACAATACCCAGTACAGAAGGCTTGCCATGACGTATCCATTCAATAGCGGCCCAGATACCTGCACCAGCAGCGGCCGATATGTGTGTCACCAGCATAGCCATAGCGGCATTTCCATCAGCCGCCAGGGCACTGCCGCCATTAAAACCAAACCAGCCGACCCATAGCATACCGGCACCAATTACGGTCATCGTCAGGTTATGCGGTGGCAGCATATGGACACCAAAATCTCTGCGCTGACCAATAACTATTGCGGTGACCAGAGCTGCAACACCGGCCGTGATATGAACAACAGTACCGCCGGCAAAATCCAGCAGCCCCATTTCATACAGCCAGCCGCCTTCAGCCCAGACCCAGTGTGTCACCGGTATATAAACTACAAACAGCCAGATGGCACTGAACAGCATCATGGCTGAAAAGCGGGCCCGCTCAGCAAAACCACCAATAATCAGAGCTGGAGTAATAATGGCAAACGTCATCTGGAAAAGAGCAAATAAGCCTTCCGGAATAGTACCGGATACACTGTCTTCCATGACTCCGGCAAATAACACCTTATCAAAACCGCCAATAAAGGCATTCATGGAACCGCCATCACTAAAGGCCAGGGAATAACCCGCAATCAGCCAGAGAATTGACATAATACTGGTAATAGCAAAACACTGCATTAAAATGGACAGTACATTCTTGGTACGCACCAGACCACCATAAAACAGGGCCAGCCCCGGTAGAGTCATAAACAACACCAGCGCTGTAGATATCATAATCCACGCTGTGTCTGCACCATTAATGGTGTCTTCAGCCATCACATTGCCTGAAAACAGTAAAATAAGTAGTGGCAACAGGCCAAAGCCCATGCGTCGTGTTAACCTGGTCATAAAAACAGTCATACAAAAGCCCTTTTATAAAAATTTTGTCGCTATAAGCAAGCAAGATTTGCACCAAAAAGATACATTTGTATTTTTTTCAGTTATTTAGATAATTAACCTTCCTCTAAAATTAATAAACAACCTCAAAAAACGCACAATAACCGTGCACATCAATAATTGATGCACCATATTGATACCCTGTAGAAATTTTCTTATTCCTCTCCATTAATGGTCACCACCAGCCGCCGACTTCCCCCGTAGTTTCGATGTTCACATAAATAAATCCCCTGCCATATGCCCATATTTAGCTGGCCATTGGTTATAGGTATATTTAAGGTGCTACCCAGAATACTGGATTTTAAATGGGCCGGCATATCATCTGAACCTTCATCAACATGCCGGTAATACGATTCATTTTCCGGTACAAACTGATTGAAGTAACTTTCAAAATCATGTCTGACAGATGGGTCGGCATTTTCATTAATAGTCAGAGAAGCCGAGGTATGCTTGATAAAAATATTCATAATGCCGGTATGGATCTGTTTCAGTTCCGGCAGTTGCTGAACAATATCCCGGGTGATCAGATGAAATCCCCTGGAGAAACTTTTTAGCTGTATTTCTTTTTGAATCCACATAAAACAGTCCTGATTTTAGATAAAAACTTAAAATGCTACTTATATAACAGTTTTTCAGCTTAATTTTGCATTTTTTTGTATAAAAAAACTATACATATCTTATAACTACGATTATCCTTACATAATAGACTGATATGATATCCAGTTTATTTGAGCCTATAAAAACAGGCATAAAATCAATATATAGTGATCCGGAGTTTATTATGGCCGTAAAAAAGAAAAATGTTAAAAAATCTGCTGCCAAAAAAAAAGCAGTGACTAAAAAAACTGCAGTTAAAAAGGGGGCAATCAAAAAGGCAAGTGTTAAAAAGAAAGCGGTAACTAAAAAAGCCGTTGCTAAAAAAACCACCGCCAAAAAGAAAGTTGCAAGTAAAAAAGCAGTAACAAAAAAGAAAGCAGTGACTAAAAAAACTGCAGCGCCTGCTAAACCAAAAGCTAAAACCACCGCCATTCAAAACAGAATGACCAAGTCTCAGATTCTGGCAGAAATTGCAGACAACACTCTGATCAGTAAAAAGGATGTTGCTGCAGTCATGGATGAACTGGATGCCCTGATTGAACGTCATATTAAAAAGCGTGCCTGCGGTGAGTTTCTGCTGCCCGGCCTGCTGAAAATTGTCACGGTCAAAAAGCCAGCAGTTAAAGCCAGAAAAGGCATTAACCCCTTCACTGGTGAGGAAATGATGTTTAAAGCCAAGAAAGCCACAACGGTTGTAAAAGTCAGGCCTTTAAAGAAACTTAAAGAAATGGCGCTATAACTTAAACTATAACTTTAAATAGTTATCCCGCTCTTAGATACTTATTGAAAGGTTTTAAGAGCAGGATAACGGCTTATCTATACACCCGCCAGAATAATTATACTGATTATTTTTCCATCCCAGCTATTGTTTTTAAGACAAATTGTGACTACATTTTAAATATTACTTGCCGTATACCTTTTTATCCTCGCAAACCAGCACCTGGACTTTGGATACCGGGAACAAAATGGAGATGTATTATGCCTTGCAATTATCAGGAACTCGAAATAAATCCACTACAGTCTGCACCTGTCTTATGTGAACCGAGTTTTTTTCCTAAAGGTGAAGTCTCACTGGAAGATCCGGCCATTAAAGTCATGACCGATTTAAAATCCGTTGCCGCCATCACTATCTCGCCTTCCAGTTCTCTGGAAGAAGCTACTGACAGAATGATAAAAACCAAAGTCAAACTTCTGTTTGTTACCGATCCCAATGAACAGCTTGCCGGCCTGATCACTTATAGTGATTTACAGGGTGAACGCCCGATTCTGTTTCAACAGCAAAATGGCGTACAACGCTCTGAAATCACAGTAGGGGATATTATGACCCGTACAGCAGAACTGGATGCCATAGACTGGTCGATTGTTGAGCGGGCAAAAGTGGGTGATATCGCCATGACCCTGAAAAAACTGAACCGTCAACATGCATTGGTTGTAGATAAGGGCTATGAAGATACCCCTTATATACGCGGCATATTTTCTACCTCTCAACTGAGCAAAATGCTCGGTGTCTATATTGATACGGCCGAAGTTGCCCAGACCTTTGCGGAACTTGAGCGGGTATTAGGTTGTAAATAGCATTCTGACCGTTATTTATCCTGCGCCGATTTTTCCAGAGCAGCAATAATCTCAAGATATTGCTGCTCTTTTTTATTGCAGGAACGCATAACGAATACCAGCAGCAGAATACTGATAAATACTGCAGAGATAGCCGTAGCACCGGTAACAGCCAGTACCGCAATATCTGTTAACTGGGTTACATCTATTCCACTGTCGGTTTTAGCCTTTATTATGGCCAGTACCGCCTGCGGACTGACCATCTCCGGCTTTAACAGAAACATCAGTCCCCAGGCCAGCACGGTAGTTAAACCAAGACTCCAGACAATATAACCGGAAACCTTCTGAAACAGGGTACGTTTAAATATAAATTGCTGTTGTGCCTGAGAGAGCATAAAATTAACCGCCTGGACTTTTTATTAAACCTGAAGACCCCATATTATAGCGCAAAGACTCGCAACTCCATAAACCTGAATTAAACTTTAAACTCAAATATGCCACAAAAAGACTATTATAAAATTCTGGGTGTTAACCGTAACAGTTCAGATGCTGAAATAAAGAAACAGTATCGACGCCTGGCACGCAAGTATCATCCTGATGTCAGCAAGGAAGCCAATGCAGAAACCCGTTTTAAGGAGATCAGCGAAGCCTACGATGTATTAAAAGATAAGAAAAAACGGGCTAATTACGATCGTTTTGGTACACCGGACGGCAATCCTTTTGGTGGCGGCGGCTTTACTCCTCCTCCCGGCGGGACTGGCGGTGGCGGCTGGAAAGGCAACTTCGGTGGTTTTAACCAGGGCAGTTTTAGTGATATTTTTGACAATATGTTTAAAGGTGCACGAGGGGGACAGTTTAATAACGATCCGTTTTCCCAGCATAAACAGCACAGACAGAGCCATCAGCACCAACAAAGTCATTCTCAAAGCCGCGGTAAAGACAATAATGTTGTGATCCACGTTGATCTCGAAGATGCTTTTCACGGAGCCAACCGAACCATTAATCTGCGGGTACCCGGTGAAAGCGGCACTAAAAAACTGAAAATAAAAATTCCCAAAGGCATTAAGGAAGGCCAGAAAATTCGCCTGGGTGGTCAGGGCGGCAAGGGACAGCACCGCAATGGCGATCTGTTACTGGAAGTAAAATTTAATAAACACAAATATTTTACTGTGGACGGCAAGGATATTAATTTAACCCTGCCCATTACCCCCTGGGAAGCCGCCTTAGGTGCCAAAGTTTCCATCCCCACTCTGGGCGGTAAAGTGGATATGAAACTGCCTCCCAATACTCAGAGTGGGAAAAAACTGCGTTTAAAAGGACGTGGACTGCCCGGCAAGGAGCCCGGTGATCAATATGTACAGTTACAGATTATGACACCACAGGCCGATACTAATGAGCTTAAAAAGCTGTATAAAAAAATGGCAGAAATCAGCCATTTTAATCCTCGAAAACAGTTTGATTAGGGAACTTTTGGGTGGGGGAGTGGGTCTATAAAGAGCAGCGTTCAGCGTTCAGCGTTCAGCGTTCAGAAAAAGCTTAAGATATATGTTGTAGATATAAAAAGTTTTTAGGCTCTGGCTCTTTCTCAGCGCTCAACGCTCAGCGCTGTCTCTTAATTACAGGTTTTTATTGAGTTAAAATTTTATGTTAAAAAAATATTTATTTGTTCTGGCTCTGGTTTGTATTACAACCGTTATCGGATTTAGTAACAGCCTGGCTCTGCCTACTCATGATAGTCAGGGTAAGGAGCTGCCTTCTCTGGCGCCGATGCTGGAGAAAATCACACCGGCGGTGGTTAATGTTTCTACCAGGGGCAGTTACTCCGGCAGTAATCAATTGCCCGCTTTTTTAAATGATCCGTTTTTACGGCGGTTTTTCAAGTTTGATATTCCTGAACATCGCCAGATGCCGCAATCTCATGCCCTGGGGTCCGGGGTGATTGTGGATGCAGAAAAAGGCTATGTACTGACTAATAACCATGTTATTGATGATGCCAGTGAAATTGTAGTGACCTTAAAAGACGGTCGCAAAAAAGTGGCCGAACTGATTGGTACTGATCCACAAACGGATATTGCTCTGTTAAAAATTGAAACCGGTGATCTAACGGCTATTCGCCTGGCCGATTCGGATAAACTGCGGGTCGGTGATTTTGCCCTGGCCATTGGCCATCCTTTTGGACTCGGACAAACAGTGACCTCCGGCATTATCAGCGGCCTGGGACGCAGCGGCCTGGGTATTGAAGGTTACGAAGATTTTATTCAGACCGATGCTTCCATTAATCCGGGAAACTCAGGAGGTGCGTTAGTCAACCTGAATGGTGAGCTGATTGGTATTAATACCGCTATTTTTTCCAAAAGCGGGGGTAATATCGGTATTGGCTTTGCAATTCCAGCCAATATGGCTCACTCCGTTATGGACCAGTTGATTAAACACGGCAGTATCCAGCGTGGTGTTCTTGGCGTTCAGATCCAGGATCTGACACCGGAACTGGCTTCAGCCTTTGGCGTTAAGGAAACTCATGGTGCCATTGTTGCCCAGGTTATACCCGGCTCAGCCGCCAGTAAGGCCGGTGTTAAGGCGGGCGATATTATTGTTGCTGTGAATAATAAATCTGTAAGCAACTCAACCAGCTTACGCAATTATATTGGTCTTAAACGTCCCGGTGATGCCGCTCATTTAAGAATTCTGCGTGGCAGTAAGAGCATAGAATTAAAGGCCATTATCGGCGGCAATGAACAAAGCACTGCTCAACCCGTTGAATCAGCCGGTACACTGGGCTTTGACGGTGAAAAGCTGCATCCGTCACTGGCCGGTGCTCTGTTTGGAAATAATACGACTGGTAGTGGTGTGCAGGTGCTAAGCATTACCCCTGCGTCACCAGCCTGGCAGTCCGGCCTGCGTAAAAATGACCGAATTATTGCCATTAACCGCTACCGTATTGACAGCATCAGTGATTTGCAGGAACTGAGCAAACAGAAAAGCAATAAGGCCATTGCATTGAATATTCACCGTGGTAATTCTGCTTTGTTTCTGGTTTTGCAGTAGAGAGCGGTTCTCAACCCGGCAAATAATCCAGCAATATGCCCACAAAAATACTCATGCCTACCCAGTTATTATTTAAAAACGCCTGGAAACAGGCGTTTTTTTCACGATCTTTTAGCAGATACTGCTGATAAACAGAAAATCCTGCGGCCGCCAGTATACCCAGGTAAAAATAAATGCCGCCCTGCACCCACCAGGCTACCAGCATCATACCCAGTAAAAAAGCCGTTTGCAGCAGGGCAATAATTAAACGATCCTTTTCTGCAAAAATAATAGCCGTGGATTTTACCCCGATTTTAAGATCATCTTCACGATCGGCCATAGCATACATAGTGTCGTAGGCCACTATCCACAAAATCGTCACAAAGTAGAGCAGCCAGGCAACCGCTGGAATGGTATTGAGCTGGGCAGCAAAGCTCATGGGTATGGCCCAGCTAAAGGCCATACCCAGTATGATCTGCGGATAATAGGTATAGCGCTTCATAAAAGGATAAACCGCGGCCAGCAGCAGGGCTACAAAGCTCAGGGCAATAGTAAAGGTGTTTAACATCAGCACCAGAGTAAAGGCCACAGCAATACACACGGCAAAAACTGCCAAAGCCTCTTTTGTACTGACCTTGCCGGAGGTAATCGGACGGTTTTTGGTGCGTTCAATATGCCTGTCTATGTCCCGGTCAGCATAATCATTAATCACACAGCCGGCAGAACGCATAATAAAGACCCCTAAAGAAAAAATCACCACAATCAGTGCTGAGGGCCGGCCGTCAGCCGCAATCCAGATGGCCCATAAGGTTGGCCATAATAATAAAAAGGTACCTATAGGGCGGTCTATACGCATCAGCAAAAAATACTGCTGCCATCGTTCCAGGGAGAAAAAATTGCTTTTATGAGCGTTCAAGAATCACCCCCGGTTCGGCCTGTGGAACCGAAGCTGGCCGTCAGCACGGGATGTACCGGAGGAATAAAACCATGGTGATGACTCTTTGACAGTACCTCAGGTAAAAAAACTTCCGCGACCAGCAGGGGTTTCTGACCCAGTCGAAATACCGAACGACGTGCCCAGATCTGTTCCGGTGTCTGGCTGATACAACCTAGTGCCGAATCAAATAACTGATGCCCGGCTTTAACAAGCGCAATTTCCATAACATCTCTCTGCAGTTCCGGCTGGGCAAACAGAAATTCCCCCAGAGGGCGATTTCCCAGATGCCCCAGACGCCGCTGAGTCCCGGTTAAAGTCGTAACAGGGATGACGGTACGGGCATAAATCAGCGGGGTATCACCACAATATAAGACTACTTCGCGGATCAGCGCATAACGACGGCTTTTCAGTTTAAGCCGCTGCACCTCATCATTGGAAGGTATCCCCATACCCTGAGACAATAAGCGCACTGAAAAGCAGCCCAGCTGGTTAGACTGACAATAAGCCTTGATTCGCAGTGTCAGCGAGGCACTGTCCAGCAGCCAGTCGCGCATTGCAGAGGGCATATGCAATATAGCCGCATAATCTACGGTGATCCACAAAGGAATGCGTTTAAACTGACGCTTTATGGCAGACATAAGGGCAGGCTTACTCGGCTAATAAAATAATATGAATAAGCCCAATATTTTAACATAAAAGCTTAGCATAAAAGCAAAGTACTCAAAACGCCCTTAGAAATTTATGGATTTTATATCCAGTAGCGAGTGATCAAACTCACCTTGTTCAGAGCGTCCATGGATACGGGTAAAGGGTCTGGACATATTTTCCATTTTTATTTCACCGCTTTTCAGAGCTACCGCCACCACCAGACGGGATTTATCCGCTGTGGGACGTACACGAATGCTTTTTATCTGAATATAGGGGATCTGCTCTTTACTGTTCAGAATAAACAGTCCCGGCAGCGCGGCTTTATCACCCTTACGGCTGCTCAGTGTACCCCGTTTCAGGAAAGTGGTTTTACCATTGGCAAAAACCAGCGGCAGACGTTTGCCCTCAACAGAATGAATCACCGGTTTGGGAATATCAGTCACTGGTTCATTCTTTGGAACCACCTTAATCCTGGGTCTGGATATGGGTTTTGGTGCTGGTGTAGTTTTATCAGGCGTGACTTCATTGGACAGATCCAGTTCTATAACCGGAACCTCCTCTTTATTTTTAACCGCCTGTTTTCCGGCTTGATTGTCCCCCAGAGATTTCTGTTTATTTTTCTCGGCCAGTTTTTTCTGTTTCTGGCTCCTGTCACGTTTCTTTCGCAGTTTCTGTGAATTAAAAAACTCTATCTGTTTAATATCTTCCAGAGACTTGCTGAAACTGCCCAGACGGGCTTCGCCGCTGAGTACCGGAAACGGTTTTTTAATTATGCGGGTTTCTTCATAGCCGTCATGCATAATAAAATGCACTTTTAATTCATCAGCCCCTAGCTTGTAATTAATCAGCATTTTATCGACATCCAGCAGATCCACGACTATACCATCCGGCAATATCAGTTCAGGATGTTCAGAAGCTTCCCCGTTCAGATAACTACGCAGTGTACGGGTTTCCAGTTCCAGTTTGGTCGTGGTTAATAAAGACAGCAGAACATAGGCCTTATTGTTCTTTTTTGCCTTGCGGGCTGTTTTCTGTTCCTGGGTTAAAACCTTATTTTTTTTGGATTTTGAAGCTGAATGAGTATTTTTAAGCCAGCGCAATTTTGTCCCGGACTGGCCTTTTTTACACGGTTCATCGGAAAAAATAATATTGCCGTTATCATCTTCGCACTTATAGACAGACGCCCAGGCCTGGCTGATAAATAAAGCGGCTATAAGGCAGGTTGTTAAAAATAGTTTATAGCTGTTTCTATAATTAGACATTCTGATATTCCACACTGTGTCCAATCCATCGGTTAATAATCGGCGTTACTGCTTCAGGATGGTCTCTGAGTATACGCAGTGCAATATCATTAACTTTCGGTATTAAATGTTGATCCCTGATCACATCGGCAATTTTCATTTCCGCCAGCCCGGTCTGACGGGTACCCAGGATCTCTCCCGGCCCTCTGAGCTCCAGATCCTTACGTGCCACCTCAAAACCATCACTGGTTTCACGCAGGGTCATTAAACGCGCCTTGCCGTTTTTTGACAGGGGCTGTCCATACAATAGCACACAGGCACTGGCCTGGCTGCCCCGCCCGACCCGTCCGCGCAGCTGATGCAGTTGTGAAAGCCCCAGACGTTCGGCATTTTCTATAATCATTAAACTGGCATTGGGCACATCCACACCCACCTCAATAACGGTCGTGGCCACCAGCAGAGCCAGCCGGCCTTCCTTAAACTCAGTCATTACTGCCTGCTTTTCAGCGGCTTTCATACGTCCATGCACCAGTCCAATGGCCAGGTCGGGTAACTGCTCTCGCAGCAGTTCATAACTCTGTTCCGCTGCCTGACACTGCAGAACCTCGGACTCTTCAATCAGGGTACATACCCAGTAGGCCTGTCGGCCATTTAAACAGGCCTGGTGTACCCTTGCAAGTACCTCATCCCGGCGCTGCTGTCCGATAACCACGGTATCCACCGGCGTTCTTCCCGGGGGCAGCTCATCAATCACCGAACAGTCCAGATCCGCATAGGCGGTCATAGCCAGAGTCCGGGGAATGGGCGTGGCTGTCATAATAAGCTGATGCGGATAAATCGTTTGCTGTGTCTGTTTTTTTCCTTTGGCCAGAAGGGACAGTCTTTGATGCACACCAAAGCGATGCTGTTCATCAATAATAACCAGCCCCAGATTATTAAAGTTTACCTCATCCTGAAACAGGGCATGAGTACCGATTACCATTGATGCCGCACCATCGGTAATAACCTCAAGTGCTTCCCTGCGCTCTCTGGCAGTACTTTTACCAGATAAAAATGCCATATTAATATCCAGCTCTGTAAACCACTGCCTGAAATTATCATAGTGCTGCCCGGCCAGTAATTCCGTAGGTGCCATTAAGGCGACCTGACAACGATTTTCTATGGCAAACAGGGCCGATAAAGCCGCCACCACTGTTTTACCCGAACCCACATCACCCTGAACCAGACGCTGCATGGGATGGGGCCGGCGCATATCTGCAGCAATATCCTGTACAACCCGCTGCTGTGCCTGAGTCAGTGTAAAGGGAAGCTGCTGTAAAAACTGTGCGCTAAGGCTGTTTATGAGCTCATGGCTGTTTTGTTCCGTTTGAGACGGCCTGGGCTTAAATAACTGGGCTGAATTTATCCTGAGGGCACAGGCACTATTCAGAGTCTGTTGCTGGTAAATCTGTTTCATACTCAATTGATGTGCCAGCAGTTCTTCCAGTACCAGCCGCTGCCGCCAGGGATCATCCCCTTCAGTTAATTCAAATACCGAACATTCCGGCGGAGGTTCATGCAAGTATAATAAACACTGGGACAATGACGGCAGAGCCAGTTCACAACGAATGGCTTCAGGCAGAAAATCCGTAATTAATTCCTGCTGGGTATTATTGTTCTGCTGCTGTTTCAGTTGTTGAATAACCTGGGCTATGGCATTACGCAAGGCTGTTTGTGAAAGACCTTCTGTTGTGGGATAAACAGGTGTTAAGTGCTCCTGCATCTGAATGATCTGGTCTTCAGCAATTATCCGGTATTCTGGATGGGTCATTTCCAGCCCCTGGCGTCCCCGTTTAACTTCTCCGAAACAGCTCAGCCATTTACCTTCTTCCAGGGCCCTGGCCAGAGCCTGGGTCTGAGATTTATTAAAATGAAAAAAACGCAGCGTGAGCATAGCGCTGCCGTCTGAGATTTGACAGGTCATAACCGGGCGGCGGGCGTAATGGGTTTTGCAGCTTAACAGTTCTCCGCGTACCAGCGCGGAGTCATTGATTCTAACACCGGCAATGGGCTGAATTCGGGTTTTGTCCAGGTAGCGCACGGGCAGGTGGAACAGCAGATCATTGAGGGTAAACAGTTTACGCCGCGCGAAACGTTCCTGAAGTTTTTCCCCTATTCCTTTTAAGGCAATAACGGGTTGATCAAGCCAGTGCTTATCATCCTCAGCAGGCATAGGCTTAATAGTTATTCGGGTTACCCGGTGTAAAGGAGTGATAAATGATCAGCACAATATTCTCACCACTGTCGCTGGTTTTAATTTTTTTATACTGGCCGTTCTGTTCAATAACATTACGGCAGGACATGCGGGTTTTATAACTGACACACATTTCACCCATATCATTGACGGCCCATTTAGAAGTAAACTTATGGTTATTCTGCATCCCTCTAAGGGTACCGTCAGGATCCACATACACAGTCATGGTGATTTTACGTGAGGGAATTTCTGCAACATAGGTATTACCTGAAAACAGTTTAAGCACCTCTTCTTTAGTCAGTGTATGGGCTGTTTCCGGACACTGACCTTTGATCCATGAGATAACTTTAGCGTTAGCACAGGCACCACAGCCGTTACTATAGGTTTTGGTTGAATGATCCTTATGCAGGCCGCAGACCGGATCGTAATTCATGGTACATATCTGGGGACGGGGATCTTTACATTGTACTGATTCTTCCTGTTCTGCCACCTTAGTCTGTGCAGTTGAACAGGCTGCTACAAGCAATAAGACAGGGAACAGGGCAAAACGGATTAGCCATTGATAATGCATTCAGGTATTCCTTCTTTTATTTAGTGTCCATATATTTCCTCTCCCTCTGGGAGAAGGAACAAGGTAAAGTCAGAGCCTAAACTTCAATAATATTATTCTCTTTCAGTTCCTGCTCTTTTTTCTGCTGTTCGTGCTCTTCTTTAAGCTGTTGATAATTATCCACCGCTTTCTTTTCAGACTCAATATACAGCTCACGCATTTTGGTCAGAGCATCTTTTAATGCTTCGGCCTGATCTTCATACTCATCCAGCTCATTGGTCAGAATAAATTTATCAATTTTCTGGATAATAAACTGGTACGTGTACTCATCTTTAATAAATTCAGAAAACTGGTTAAGGGTTTCTTTGGCGCTGGGATTTTCAAAGGCCATAATCGTAACCTCTACCATAGCGCCCAGCAACTGTTGTTCGATGGTTGTATCTTCCTGCACCGGTACCGTCGGCATTGCCTCCTGGGCATAACTATTAAGCGAACCTGTCAAACATAACAGAAGAGTCAAACTTCGAAACAATATTATTATTTTCATGATTATATCCGCCTTAATCTGATTATACCCGCATTAAGGTCACCACCATTTCCAGCATGCGTAAATTACGCATGACATCCGCCAGATGAGTTCGATTACGCACAGCAATAACAAAGTCCAGAGAATAGAGCTGGTCTTCGCGATCCACTGTATCCACATGCTCAATATTCGCTTCACTGTCCGCAATAGCCGAGGCAATGGTGGCCAGTACACCTTTACGATGTTCCACCACAACTCTTAAAGCGACACTGAACTCGGTACTGATGTCATCACTCCATTCCACATCAATCCATTTCTGCACCTGCTTGCGGGCATCCCGGGCATTCCTACAGGATTTTTTATGGATCACAATACCACGGCCCGAACTGATATAACCTACAATCTTGTCACCGGGAATAGGATGACAGCAGCGGCCATAATGCACCACCATACCTTCGGTACCGCGAATATCCAGCGCCAGGCCTTTTTCCTTTTGCGCTTTATCCAGTTCATCGGCCTGCTCCGGCAACAGATGTCTGACCACCAGCTGCGGTATGCGGTTGCCCATGCCGATTTGATCCAGCAGTTCATTAAAGGATTCCAGCTCATAGTCTTCCAGCACCCGCTGAATACGGGACTGGGATAAATCCTCTACCGACATATTAATATTAGACAGACACTTATTGAGCAGACGAGTTCCCAGAGCAATGGATTCATCCTTTTGCAGGTTTTTCAGCATATTGCGGATATTACTGCGTGCCTTGGCGGTAAACACAAAGTTCAGCCAGGACGGATTAGGCATGGCTCCGGGTGCCGTAATAATTTCAATGGTCTGACCATTTTTAAGCTGGGTGCTTAAAGGCGTGTGCTGCTGGTTGATTTTGGCGGCCACACAGGAATTGCCCACATCGGTATGTACTGCATAGGCAAAATCCACTGCCGTGGCCCCGCGGGGCAGTTCCATAATCTCGCCCTTGGGGGTAAAGACATACACCTCGTCAGGAAACAGATCCACTTTAACGCTTTCAAGAAACTCAATGGAATCACCGGCATTCTGCTGTAAATCCAGCAGGCTTTTAAGCCATTCACGGGCACGACTCTGGGCAATGGCACCGCCATTGCCATCACCTTCCTTATAACTCCAGTGTGCAGCAATACCGTTTTCAGCCACCCGATGCATGTCCTCGGTACGCAGCTGTACTTCAATGGGTACACCAAAGGGACTGAATAGAATAGTATGCAGGGACTGGTAGCCGTTGACCTTGGGTATGGCGATATAATCTTTAAACTTGCCGGGAATAGGCTTATAAAGTGCATGAACAGCACCTAAAGCCCGGTAACAGCTGTCTACACTGTCGACAATAACACGAAAGGCATAGACGTCATACACTTCTGAAAAAGGCAGGTTCTTGGTCTGCATTTTGCGGTAAATACTGTACAGGTGCTTTTCCCGACCCAGTACCCGGCAGTGAATGTTCTCATGTTCCAGACGAGCCTCAATGGCATCCTGAATTTTCTGTACGATTTCTTTTCGATTCCCCCGGGCCTTATGGATACATTCCTTAATAACACGGTAGCGCATAGGATTGTAGGCTTTAAAGCCCAGATCCTCCAGCTCATGACGCATGGCATTCATACCCAGCCGGTTAGCAATGGGCGCATAGACTTCCAGAGTTTCTGCAGCAATACGCCGGGCTTTTTCCGGGCGCATAATGCCCAGGGTACGCATATTATGCAGGCGATCCGCCAGTTTTATCAGAATCACCCGGATATCCTTAACCATGGCCAGAATCATTTTACGAAAACTTTCGGCCTTGGCTTCCTGTTTATTATCAAACTTGATGTGATCCAGCTTGGTAACACCATCAACAATTTCAGCGACTTCTTCGCCAAATTCCTGGGCTATCTGTTCTTTATGGGTGGGGGTATCTTCAATGACATCGTGCAGAATAGCAGCGATAAGGGTTTTTTCATCCATGCGCATTTCAGCAAGGATTTTAGCCACCGCAATGGGGTGGTAGATATAGGGCTCTCCGGTCATCCGGGTCTGCCCTTCGTGAGCTTCAGCTCCAAACAGGTAGGCGTGGTAAACTTTGCTGACCTTATCTTCTTCCAGATAAGTATTCAGCATGGCGCACAAATCACTGATTAGAAACAACTGAAAGCCCCTGTTCTTTTCGTTTACTACTGTCCTGTTAAACCTAAATAAATCAGTTGAACCTACTGTGAATGTCCATAGCACTGAATCTACTGATTTATTTAGGTTAAAGATAGCCTATTATCTGGGTCATTAACAGGACAGTGTACTTTGAGCAGAAACCGTTTATTGCTCGTCGGTCATTTCTTTACTGGCTTCTTCTTCTGAGGTCATGGAGTTGCCCATATGTACTGCAGCAGAAACCTCTTCCAGAATTTCAGGGCCGATTTTGCCTTCGGCAATTTCTCTTAATGCAATGACGGTAGGCTTGTCATTTTCTTCTTCTACCAGCGGCTCCTGGCCATTGGCAATCTGGCGTGCACGCTTGGCAGCAACCATAACCAGTTCAAAACGGTTTTCCACATTATCAAGACAATCTTCAACGGTCACTCGTGCCATGGATTTAATCCCTCAGGGTTGTAAATAAGTTATTTAAATTAATATAGTATAAAACAGGAAACAGGCTATTTTAACAGAGGCTCATTCCTGTTACAAATTAAAGCCGGTGTTAAAAACCAGAGTTAAAACTTCAATTCAGGAGTGACTCAATTAATGCCTGATGCCTGCGGCACTGCTGGGTCTGACGTAATCTGAATGCATGGATCAGCGCCTTCAGCTCACCCAGGGCATGAGCAAACTGGTCATTAATGATCAAATATTCAAACTCTTTATAATGAGACACCTGTTCTGTCGCTTCATTCATTCTGCGTTCAATAATTTCTTCACTGTCCTGGCCTCGGCCCTGTAAACGGCTCCTTAGTTCTTCTCTGGAAGGCGGCAGGATAAATACTGTGGTACAGTCAGCAAACTGTTTACGTACCTGCTGAGCGCCCTGCCAGTCAATTTCCAGGATAATATCGATACCTTCCTGAAGCTTATCTTTAATATGCTCTTTTGAAGTGCCATAAAAATTACCAAAAACTTCCGCATGTTCCAGAAACTGATCTTCTGAAACCATTTTTTTAAAGGTATCCTGATCCACAAAGTGATAATCTATCCCTTCCCGCTCGCCGGGACGTTTTGCCCGTGTAGTATGGGACACCGACACTTCAATAAAGTCCATTTCTTCCAGCAGCGCCTTGACCAGTGAGGTTTTACCTGCTCCGGAGGGCGCACTGATAATATAAAGCATCCCGCAGTCGGGTTCCGGTTGATGGTTGATCATGTTGATTACTCTTTATATTGTTTTAATACCCGGTATCATAGCGTATATTTCATCTGAGAAAAAACTCTCCATCGCCCGTTGTCTGTTAATATTACGGAAAAAACAGAGGTATTTTTTGCAAAAACCACAATCTGCAGAACGCATTGGCGAACTTAGTCTGCTGGCATTTACCTTTTTTGAAGGCTGGTTTCCGGTTCTGACCCTGCTTATTCTGCAGTATCTAAGCCCCATTTACACCTATCTGCTGACCGTCTGTTTCGCCAGCCTGACTTTTTTAACGGTTCTGATAATGCAGGGTAAACTGGCTCAGCTGATTCAGTTTTCGGCTTACCGGCCCATGCTGCTCAGTGCCTCGCTAATGAGCCTGGCATTTATTTTTATTTATGTGGGACTGACCTGGACTTCTGCCGGAAACATGTCAATTTTAATTTTCCTGCAGTTTTTTTTCTCATTTATATATTTTAACGTTATCGGCAGAGAACCTTTCTCCAGGCAGCATTTACTGGGCGCATTTCTAATGGCTTTTGGCGCCCTTATTATTCTGTTTCCGGAAAACTGGACAGTTAACAGGGGGGATTTGTTTATTGTTATGGCTTCAGCCATTGCTCCCATTGCCAATTATTACCAGAAACAGGCCCGCCAGCAGGTCAGTTCCAGCACGGTACTGACATTTCGCAGCTTTTTTGCCATACCGGTGCTGTATATTCTGGCGGTTATTATGGAAACCGAACCGCAATGGCAGGCCATTGAACAGGTATGGATTTATATTGTCATTTGCGGGGTCTTACTGATGGGGCTGTCTAAAATTTTATGGCTGGAGGGCATTCACCGCATATCCATTACCAAAGCCAGCGCCATGATGGCTCTAATTCCGGTCTTTACCCTGTTTTTTTCCTGGCTACTGTTTAATACCATGCCGGATACCCGGCAGTTAATGGCTATTGTACCGGTGATTTACGGTGGCTATTTGCTGACACGAAGTATATAAAGGCCTGAATTACTGAATACAATTTTTAACTTATTCAATATTCTGGATCTGCTCGCGCATCTGTTCCGTCAGCACTTTCATATCAACCGATGCCTGGGTGGTGATATTGGAGATGGACTTGGAGCCCAGAGTATTGGCTTCTCTGTTAAGTTCCTGCATCAGAAAATCCAGCCGTCGGCCCATTAGCTCATCACTTTCCAGAACACGTTCTATTTCCGTTAAATGGGTTTCCAGGCGGTCCAGTTCTTCGTCCACATCGGCCTTCTGGGCAATAAACACCATTTCCTGTTCCAGGCGATCATTGTCTATGGCTTCTGTTAACTCTTCCAGACGTTCTTTCAGACGGTTACGCTGCGCCTGTAATATTTCCGGCAAATGTTCACGAACCGTACTAACCACCTCACGCATCTGCGAGCAGCGCTG
>JALVDE010000033.1 GCA_027009375.1 Gammaproteobacteria bacterium | reverse complement strand
CATAACCACCAGATCGGTATCCAGAGAGGAACCGTCAGCAAACTTGATACCCGTTACCCGGCCATTACCGGTAATTTCAGCGGTCTGGGCTTCCATACGGAAATCCATGCCCTTTTCTTCCAGGGAGTTTTTGAGCATTTTGCCCGCCACTTTATCCAGCTGGCGTTCCATCAGGGTATCACCCAGGTGAACCACGGTTACTTTCATACCGTGCTGCATCATGCCATTGGCCGCTTCCAGCCCCAGCAGACCACCGCCAATAACCGTAGCGTGCTTATATTTTTTAGCCGCATCCAGCATGATATCCACATCTTTAATATCTCGAAAGGAAATAACGCCTTCCTTATCATGACCAGGGACAGGAATAATAAATGGGGTTGAACCGGTGGCAATTAACAGACGGTCATATTCTTCTACGGTGCCATCTTCAGCGGTAACAGTACGGGCAATTCGATTAATTTCGGTAACTTTTTTGCCTGCATGCAGTTTAATATTATTTTCTTCATACCAGTCCAGAGTATTGAGCATAATATCATCAATGGTCTTTTCACCCGCCAGTACCGGTGAAAGTAAAATACGGTTGTAGTTGCCATAAGGCTCATCGCCGAATACAGTAATATCGTACATATCCGGCGCTATCTTAAGCAGCTCTTCAATAGTACGCATACCTGCCATACCGTTTCCGATCATGACCAGTTTTTCTTTCATATTATGCTCCGTTCTTTAACTCAGGAAATATTATTTAATTAATTACTAATAGAAAGCACAGGCTGTGCCAACACGTATTTTTAAGTGAAATTTCAACACCTTAAAAACACATAAAAATACTAGGTTATTTAAAATTAAGTTTTGCACTAAAAAGACGCACTATAACAGTGCAATGCTGGAAGTAAAAGTAATAATTGTCAGGTTTTAATGGTGCAAGGGATGCTAAAAAGGTATTTAAGTGATGCTTCCAAATTTGTAAGTATTCAGTCAATCTGACCGTACTCTAATACAAGCTGAGTAGTTAGCTAAATTTACCTTTTCACGAAGATATTGCTAAGCAGATTATTCAAACCATTTAGCAACAGGGCAATAATTGCAATATTCCAGACAATAACAGCGCCGCTGGGTAAATCGAGTATAGCTGATAAAACCAGACCAATTAGATAGCCTAAAATACCAATACTATACCCGGCAAATAATTTCCTGGCCCCCGAAAAATAAACACTTCCTAAGGCCGGTATAATTAAACTTGCAAACACCAGATAAACGCCAACCAGTTGAACAGAGCTGGTTATTGCTATGGCAAATAAAATATAAAAACCGTAGCGGCCAATACGTTTTCTATAGAGAAACCAGATCAGGGAGATAACTAATGAAAGTATTAAAACAGGTATTAACTGTTCCCATGTTACCCATAATATCTGCCCTACCAGAAGATCTTTTAAATGTTCTCCTCCATGAGGATTGCCTGCAAGCAAAAGTATACTGGCAGTCGCTGCAAGAACAAAAGTAATACCTATAACCGCCTCCTGATAGTTTCCCCATTTTTTTTCTATCTGCCCTAACAACCAGGCTCCCAGTAAAGCACTGGTTATTGCACAAATCTGAATAACCCCGTCCCCGAATCGTTCCAGATCAAAATAATGTGCGGCTATAACACCTAATCCGGCAATCTGTGCAATAGCCAGATCAATAAATATTATTCCTCGTTTTAAAACCTCCTGGCCAAAAGGCACATGCGTCATTAAAACAATCAATCCGGCACAAAAAGCTGGCAGTAAAATGCTTATATCCAGTCCATCATAATTCATTTAGAATTATCCTTTATTAATTGAATTACATGATCCATCCACTGAAACAGGCTTTCATTCTCATTAACGGTAGAGGGTATAGCAACCGCCTTAATACCGGTTTTTTCCGATAACCATGCAGCGGCTTTGGGATCCTGATAGCTGCTGTAAATAATAAGATCGACAGGGGTTTTCTTCACTTGTTTTAATAAAGCTGATAAATGACTACTGCTCGGAGGGACACCTGGTTTGGGTTCTAATTCAGCCACTTTATTTAACTTTAACCACTGTTGTAAATACACCCAGCTATTATGATGGACAATAATACTTTTACCCTGAAGCTCCCTGGTTTCTTCATTCCATCGTTTTATTGCCTGATCCCAGCGGGTTTTAAAGTTAGCCAGTTTTTCCGCATATTCTTTGCTATGTTGAGGATCAATTTGCTGGAATCTTTGAGATAGCTTTTTCGCTACAATTTTTATACGACGCGGATCTAATTGAATATGAGGATTTCCGGCAGCATGAATATCCCCCATTGAACGATCCAGTACTGTGGGTTTATCCAGCAGTTTGACAGTATCGGTAGCCATAAAATAACCTTTCTGTCCCGGCTGAACTTTTGAATTACCCGATTTACGTAATAACACGGGTAACCAGCCGGTTTCCAGTCCCGCACCGCTGCAAACTAATAAATCAGCCTTTCGTATTTTAGCAATCAAACCCGGGCGGGCCTGAATATAATGTGGATCCTGTCCAACATTGGTAGCACTGAATGTGGAAACTAAAGAACCGCCCAATTCCTTACTCAGTGCTGCCCATTCCGGTTCACAGGCAAAAACATTAATTTTGGCGGCTGCATAAGCAGTATGAATAGCAATCAATATTGAAAAAATAACTATAAATAAAATTTTTTTTGTGTTCATTTTATAATAACCTTTGTAGTGGCCTCTGTTTGTCGCTATTAGTAGCTATGAGCACCATGAGAACCCATGCTGAATGTGTATTGCAAAAACAGTTGATTATCAGAATCCTTATAAGATTGATCATTGTTATATTGCAGCCTGATACGGCTGAATTCAGAGGGCAGCCATTCCAGCATGGCACTATAGCGTTCGGGCTTATAACCATGACTCTCCAGACCGGCATTCTCCAGTAGCAGATAATTTGAACCTTTAGTATGACTGGAAAGGTGATCGTAACGTAAACCGGTACGCCACTGTTTATTCATCTGGTAGATAGCCTGGGCATACCAGCCTTTCTGATCACCGTGATAAGAACCGGTATCTCCTGACAAAAAGTCATCTAAAGCAATATCTCCATCTTCATCCCTGTCAAAATATTCAAACTGTAATTTTAAGTTATCAGTACGAGTATTAGGGGCCCATTTATACACCAGATCAATTGCGTTTATTTTACTATCACCACTATAAAGCGTGGTGGCTGTGTGATTAATATTATCAGTTTCTCGATTGTCTATATTCGATGCATGCCAGTGACTGAACCCCATTTGCCAACTGTTTTCATTATTAAAGTCACCCCCAATTCTGGCAAATGTTGTCCAACTGCCTATGCCATCATGACTACCTGAGGATGGAAACTGACGACCGGAAAATAATTCTGCACCAACTTGAACAAACAGGTCTGTCGGAGCAATATAACTGATCTGCAGACCATCATCCCTGTACTGATCAGCAAACAGGGCACGATATATCAGCGGTGCATCCGCAAAATCCCAGGTATGTGCATGTTGACTATTTAAATAACCTATAGCCGAGAAAAATCGTCCCATTTTAATGGTTAGACCATCAAATAATGCAGATGTTTGTACAAATGCTTCTTCAACTTCTGCACTGGTGCTGCCATCAACGTCATCAGCAAAAGAAAAAGTGGCTTTACCGTAAAATAATTGATCAATATTAGAACTCAGTGTTAATTCACTTTCACCTATACTAAACCCTTCGGGAACCAGTCCGGCTTCATCACCAGGTGAAAAACCGGGTAGTTGATAATTATCCGGATTATTCTGATAACTGGCGTACCGACCATCCAGAATTAAACTGATTTCAGGATTAAAACTGTTTTTAGCCATCATTTGCTGGCTATCATCACTGGCCAGTTCAGCTTCTTCGGCCTGCTCCTGAACATTGGCCAGAGTTTGCTCATTCTTTTTTGCTGCCTGTTGAGCCGCAAGCAAGCCTTTTTCAAGAGCCTGTATGCGTTTTTCATAATCCTGTTTTAATTGTTCAATCTGCTGTTTTAGCAGTTCTATCTGTTCATCAGCTACTACTGGAGTAGTAAAAGCACAGACAAAACTGGCTGAGATAAATAAAAATAATGTTTTTTTCATAAACTATTCACTTGTCTTTTGTTTAGATTTAATAGTACACATCAAACTTACAGTTTAAGTTTGAGCCCACAAAATACCTGACCAATATCAAACCTGAATCACCTGCTTTGTGAAAGCAGAATTATCAACAGTTACAGGAAATACCCATAACTACTATTGGTTATTATTTGTCTGGTTTTATATAAAATGAAAATGAAAGATCCTACAGTTTTTATCTGTAAAAGATCTTATTTGAAAACAGCTAAACAGAGACAGGTGGTGCGCGAATTGAGATATGTTGTATAAACGGAGTGACAATATGAACTATTTTACTAAAGGAAATTTTTTCAAACTGTTGTTCCGGAAGATTAAACCGTATTTTTGATGCAATTAATGAGGGTGATGCATCCGCCGTTTGGAAGTTTAAACAGTAATCTGTATGAACATGAAAAAGATGTTCTGTGGAATGTTCCAGAGTTATAAACTGGGCGCTGAGCAATAGCACAATAATCAGGTTATAAAACCATAACCGATTAAATAATTTTATTGTGCCAATTTTAAAACTCATTTATTAAGTTCTATTCTGCTCAAATAATGATTAAATCATTATATAGTTAAGGTATGTTAAAAACAAATATGGGTTTTATTGACTAAGCAGGGCTGGCTCATACTTTGGTTAAAATATATTCAAAATGAAATTTATACCTTCTGAGTATCCATTGACCGTGCTTCTTGATGAGAATCATTAAAAGTATGCTCCCGCCCTGATTGACTTAGTGTTTATTACTAATAATAAACAGTTTAATGTAAACCCGTTACAAAGAAAATATAAATGAATGTGTGAGCAAAAAAGGCAACCAGGAATATATAGTTGCAAAAAGATAAGTTACATTTCAAAGGCGGTTTCGGGGAGTTCTTCGAATTCGACTTCGACTACAGACTGGAATAACTGTTCAAGAGTATCAACCTGGGAAAAGTCAATGTGGAGATTGTCAAAGTATTCGGCAATCATGGTATTGAGTTCTTGCTGTTTGCTTTCATCCATGCCCAGATCCCGGGTCAGAGACAGGTAATTATCCAGCTCATCCAGATCCAGTTCAAATACTTCTGCAATCAGGGCATTCAGGCTCATAGCCATTAAGGCTTTGACTGAACCTAACTCATTATTACCTGCCTTAATACACACGAAAAAACTCCAAAAATATAACTTTGTTAATAGCCATCACTCTAACCCTCTCTATCAGGGAGAAGGAATAAAAGAGCAAGACTAATTGGTAACGATTTTCTTTTTAAATAAGCCTTTGGTCAGCATAATACCGAACTGTGTTGATTTAGCACGATCCAGCTTCAGACATAGTCTGTTTCCACCCTGACGGACAATGGTACAGGGAAATTCCGGTGATAAATTATCGTCTCTGTCCTTAATAAACAGCCTGGCATTTTGCTGCAGGAAACTCTCGTCCAGCTCTTCCTGAACAGAGATACAGACGC
>JALVDE010000032.1 GCA_027009375.1 Gammaproteobacteria bacterium | reverse complement strand
GCGGTCGGGGTGGTAATATAAACGTTTGGAGAAATTAATATGACGCCGTGAATAAGGGCCTGGTTTTTTAACTGCCATTGGTGGGCAGCCAGTAACAGGTTTTCTGTGCCGTTATCATTACTGAACAGGTAAATTTTTTTGCCGCTTGCCTGTGCTTTAATTAGCAGTTTTACATAAGCATCTAGCGGGATTTTTTTTAAACTGGATTCCAGATTCGGTAGCATAAGACTGCTGAAAGGTGCTGCTATCCAGGTCTCAATCCCCTGTTTTTGCAGGCTTATAGCCAGATCGGTCAGGCCATCGGTTACCCCATGTTCAGATGGCAAAACCACCATGAGCTTATCACCACTGGCAGGATACTGAATTACCTCTATTTCATTGCCGTCATCCAGGGAAATGCTCAGGCTGTCTGATAAAACAGAAGAGGATATAACAAGAAAGCTCAGAGTCAGGTAATATTTTAGAAAAGAATGCAGAATAGACACTATTTTTAACTCTTTTTGTTTTGGTTTTATTTTTTAACTTTTAAGTTTCGTGATTAACTGGAGGTGATTTTTTCTGACCCGGTGCTTTTTTCTCCAGGGTCATCTGAATTAAGGGGATGATATTGCTGACAGGGGAGACTTTTTCAAAAGCTGAGAGAAGCAGTTGTGGGCGGTTAGTGACTTCAAATTTCTTAAACAGCTTACTTAAATGCAGCTTGACGCTTTGCTCAGACAGGAAAATCTGTTCGGCTATCTCCTTGGTAGAAAGTCCTTTTAATACCCACTGAAACACCTGAGCCTCTCGTTTGGTGAGAATGTCACTCAGCATACGGGTTTTTTCCATGGCAATATTTTCCAGTATGTTTTCCATTTGCAATGCATCCTGGGCCAGTTGTTCCAGAACACTACGTTCTGCCCAGAGCCGCCCCTGGTGAACATGTTGTACGGCCTTAATCAGGTGCTCGGAAGACATATTAGAATTAATATAACCATTGGCACCGGAACGGATAATATTAATAAGAAAATCGGTTTCCAGTAATTGTCCAAATACCAGGGTTTTTAATTGTAGATTAATTTTTTTTAGCTTTTTGAAAAAAAACTCATAAGGTGTTTCAATTAACTGTTCCTGGATCATCAGGATATCGGCCTGAGAATCAGCGATTAAGTGCAGGCATGTTTCCAGGTTACTAATACTATCAATGATATCCACATGTTCGTTGTCATTAAGAATACGCAACAGACCATCAACAAACAGGTCGGAATTTGCCAGAACGATAATTTTTATAGGCATTTGAGAGTTTCGGGTTGTCTGCATGAATTTTTTAGAGTTTTTGTTTTTATTTATACCTTGATTATAGACTTTTGTCTAATAATTAAGCCCCAAAGACTAATCTTTTAGGTGCTTGTCAAATAAGCTTAAATATTAGAGAATACTAATCATGTGATTTGTGCAATATTATTGAAAAGGAAACAACAATGTCTATTGAACGCGGAGTATTTATTCTGGCCAGTGTTATGATTATTATCAGTACCTTACTGACTTTATTTGTGAATATTAACTGGGCCTGGTTTTCTCTTTTTGTTGGTTTTAATATGCTGCAAAGCTCATTTACTGGATTTTGTCCGCCAAAATGGTTATTTAAAAAACTGGGAATGAAATCTGAACAGGAATTGTTTCAGATGCGTTCCAACTAATTAGAATCTGATATCTAACAATTATAATAATAATAAGGTTTTTCTGGAGGATGGACCTTACAGGGTAATTTTTCATGTTGATTACCCTGCTTTTACCCATCAAGAGCACAAGACTGAATTTCTTGTGCTTTTTTTTGTCTATACGAATTAGAGTATGCTAAAATTCCAATATGCAAAATCTGACAGGATTAACAAGATGAAGTATTTTAGAGTTCAATATTTATTACTGATTATCAGTCTGTTTATTTCGGTATCCGCAAATGCCCAGGTACATGGACTGAGTAATGAACAAATGCAAAAGATGATGGATGAAAATATACCGGTTATTGATATTAGAACCCCTGATGAATGGAAGTCCACAGGAGTAATTCCAGGCAGCCATTTACTGACTTTTTTTGATGCACGGGGTAAATATGACCTAAATAAATGGCTGACAGAGCTGAATAAAATTGCCGGTAAAAATGATAAGTTTATCCTGGTCTGTCGTTCCGGTAATCGTACCTCTCAGGTGGCTCACTATCTGGATGGTAAACTGGGTTATACACAGGTCTATCATCTTGAACACGGAATAAATAACTGGATACGTGCCGGAGATAAAGTGGTATCCGTTAATTCTGTGAAGTAACGCCGTTATAATTCTAAAAAAACCGGCTTTATGCCGGTTTTTTTATTATGCATGAAAGGCTGTGTTATAATCTTCTGTTTTTTAAAATCCTGAATTAAAAAAACAGCACTAAAACTCAAAACTCAATTTACCAGCTCCCGGACACATTGGAATGATAAACAAAACTGACGACTTACGAATTCGCGGCATCAAAGAAGTAGTGGCTCCTGAGGTCATTCACAAACAATTTCCCAGTACGGAAGATGCACGTAAGACCGTTACTGAAACCCGTCAGGCCATACATAATGTACTGAGCGGACAGGATGATCGGATGGTGGTTATTATTGGCCCCTGTTCCATACATGATCCGGATGCGGCAAAAGAATATGCCGGACTGATTAAAACTGCGCGTGAAAAACTGGAAAAAGACCTGCTGATTGTTATGCGGGTCTATTTTGAAAAACCACGTACAACAGTAGGCTGGAAGGGGTTAATCAATGATCCGGATCTGAATAATTCTTTTGAAATCAATAAAGGGCTGGGCAAGGCCAGGGAGCTTCTGGCCAATATTAATGACATGGGCGTTCCCACCGCAACGGAATTTCTGGATTTAATCAGTCCTCAATATGTGGCTGATTTAATCAGCTGGGGTGCTATTGGTGCCAGAACCACAGAAAGCCAGGTTCATCGTGAGCTGGCTTCCGGTCTGTCCTGTCCGGTGGGTTTTAAAAACGCTACCGATGGCGGTGTCCGTATTGCCATTGATGCTATTATGTCGGCTTCACGTCCTCATGTTTTTCTGTCAGTGACCAAGCAGGGTAAATCGGCTATTTTTTCAACGGAAGGCAATGAAGACTGCCATATTATTCTTCGCGGCGGTGCAGAACCCAACTATGATGCCACCCATGTGAATGAAGTTGCACAACAACTGGAAAAGTGTCATATTAAGCCCAATCTAATGATTGACTTCAGTCATGCCAATAGCCAGAAACAATTTAAAAAACAGATTGAAGTGGCTAAAAATGTTGCTCAGCAGGTGGCCGATGGCGATACCCGCATTATGGGGGCCATGATAGAAAGTAATCTGGTTGAAGGTCGTCAGGATTGTGTAAATAAGGATGACCTGGTCTATGGTCAGAGTATTACCGATGCCTGTATTAACTGGGAAGACAGTTTTAATGTCCTGACTGAGCTGGCTGAAGCAGTACAGCAGCGAAGGGTCAGTAAACAGGATTAATAATCCTAAATTAATACGGGTAAATCTTGATGGGCTTTATAATAGGGGTGGTTGCAGCATCCGTTGTAGTATTTCTGCTGGCCTGGCTGACTGTAAAAAATCCTAAAGCCGGTAAAATTGAAATAACTCTGGTTGTGATTTTGATAGCCCTGGCCGTGTTCCTGTATTTTTATGAAGACAAACGGGTTGAAATTCACAAAAGCCTGATCCCCCTTGAACAAATCCAGTTATCAGATATTAAGCACCAGTGGGCTTATGGCGCTTATTATAAACTGACGGCAAAAATTACTAATAAATCTTCTAAATATCGACTCCAGTCTGTTGATTTAAAAGTGTCTTTTTATAATTGTCCACAAAATACCAAAGCACCGAAACTGGACCAATGTGAGCTGATAAACAGTTTAATGCATACGGTAAGAACACGGCTGGATGCGAAAAAAACCAGAGATATTGAAGCCTATCTGCTGTTGGATGACAATTTACTGGGGGATAAAGTACCTGCGGATAAATTAAACTGGAAAGTGGAAGTAGCCTCCGGTCTGGCCAGGTAAATGTTTTATTCCGGATAAGAGCCTGTTTCCTTAATACGCTCCATTTCAAAAACCATCCTGTTAACCTCTTCATTCAATTCAGCGTCACTTAAATCAAACAGGCCGGCATCGGTCTGACTGACCACAGCCATTAAAGCCGGAGCGCCCAGATAACGCAGGCCGCCGTGAATTTTATGGACAACGGCTTTTAATTCATCCTTATCGCCTTCCTGTAAAAGTGTCTGGACACTTTGTATATAATTGGGAATTTCCTTTATAAACATGGTCAGTAAATCATCGGCCAGCTTTTTGTTTCCGGAAACCACTTTAAGTGCTGCCTGCAGATTAAGAATGTCGAGGTTTTCAGGCATTGATACTCCCAAATAAAGATTATTTACAGTATGATTGAATAATTATAATTTATAACTTTACTTTATTACAGGCACTTTTTACAGGCACTTTAAATGAAATACCCCACTATAGAAGACTTTGTTGGTAATACCCCGCTGGTTCGTTTACAACGTCTGCCCGGTGAAACCACTAATACTATTCTGGTTAAGCTTGAAGGCAATAATCCCGCCGGTTCGGTTAAGGACCGGCCGGCACTGAGTATGATTGCCCGTGCTGAACAACGCGGTGACATTAAGCCTGGAGATACCCTGATAGAAGCCACCAGCGGCAATACCGGTATTGCCCTGGCAATGGCCGCTGCTATTAAAGGTTATAAGATGGTGCTGATTATGCCGGATAATATGAGTGAAGAACGTCGCGGTGTTATGAAGGCCTTTGGCGCTGACATTATCCTGACTCCGGCAAAAGACAGTATGGAAGGGGCTATTGACCTGTCCCGCGAGATGGAACAACAGGGTAAGGGAATTGTTCTGGATCAGTTTTCCAACCCGGATAATCCGGCCGCCCACTATTTTGGTACCGGTCCTGAGATCTGGAAAGATACTCATGGTGAGATCACCCATTTTGTCAGTGCCATGGGCACAACGGGAACCATTATGGGGACAGCCCGTTTTCTTAAAGAGCAGAACCCGGACATTGAAATCCTGGGTGTACAGCCAACTGAAGGTTCCCAGATCCCCGGGATCCGCCGCTGGCCTGAAGAATACCTGCCAAAAATTTACCACCCTGAAGAAGTGGACAGACTGCTGGATATCGATCAGCAATCCGCAGAAGATACCGTACGGGCTCTGGCCGCTAAAGAAGGTATATTTGCCGGGGTTTCATCGGGCGGGGCGGTAGCTGCAGCTCTTAATCTGAGTAAAACAGTTAAAAATGCTACTATTGTAGTCATTATCTGTGACCGTGGGGATCGGTATCTTTCTACCGGTGTTTTCCCTGCTTAATCCCGGCATTAACTAAAAATGCGACCATGGCTTCACTTTAAGGCAGGGAAAGAGCTTTTTGTGGCCATAACAGTGGCTGTTCTTTTTTTTCTTAATGGCAGTCATGCCGTCAGTCTGATTTCTCTGAGTATAGAGCAGATTATTATTCCTCTGGAAACTTCAACGTCATCATCTAAAAAAATTTCAACGCTTAATAAAACACCGGC
>JALVDE010000031.1 GCA_027009375.1 Gammaproteobacteria bacterium | reverse complement strand
ACTTTTGGCAATAGTGGGTGCCAGTACGGTCTGGGTGGTTCTGCCTAAAAAGACAATGGCCTGGAGATGGTCGGCAAAGTCCGGAACCGCCTCCCGTACGGCTTTTAATTCATCACTGCAGCAGATACCATTACTTTCATTAGCAATATTGTCCGCCAGCTCCACTATTTTATTAATATCGGTCTGGATCTCGCCGTTTAAATCCAGCCCCTGTTCATGGTGCTGCTGATTCTGGCCGGCTTCCGGCTGCTTAATAAACAGATAACGTCTTATAGCCTCAATTAAAGCGCCAACTACATCATAGTTAGGCGGACGCTTAAAAGAAGCATCTGCGGTTTTTAAAAAGGTCTGGCCCTGTGAACTGAGCAGCTTGCATAACACCTCAGCATAGGGATTTGCCGCTTTAAGCTGCTCTGATAATGCCTGCTTAACTTCTTCATAACGAGGATGTTCAGCAACGGGTTCCGGCAGATTGTCAGGGCGGACATCCAGGAAGCCCACATACAGGGTATTTTTACTTTTGGCCTTGCGCCACAGGCTCAGGACTTCGTCTTCTGAAATCAGCCCTTCCTGCAGTACCAGACGTGCGGAAGTCATCATATCCAGCGGATCTTCCTCAAAGGGCAGAAATTCAATCAGAAACTTTGCCAGTTCCTTGCCAATTTCACCTTCTGCGACGACTTTATTGGCCAGCATACTGCGGGCATTTTCGGATGACTGTACGGCCCACCAGGCACTTTTTGCCAGATCGGCGGTTAAATCCCGGTTATTGACAACCGCCGTTACAGCTTCTTCTTCACCCAGCAATAAAAGTTTATCCAGACGATTACTCTGTACATCGCCCATACGGTTCCAGCGGGACAGGAACATGGGAAAACCGCCGGATACGCCCAGTGCTTTGGTAGACAGGAAGTCTTTAACTTCCTTAATGTATTTATGATTCCGGGTATTTGGATTAAGCTGAATTTTAGCTTCACCCTTTTGAGTCAGGGCATAAAGCACCAGCTTGCCTTCATCAATGCGGATTGCACGAACATCCTGGGCCAGTAATACATTTAATCTTAGACTGTCTTCGTTGGATAATGCCATAGTGTTCTTTATATTAATTTAACTGTATCCGCTGTCCCCAGGGTACAGGGGCTTTGCCTTTTACCAGCCAGAGTACCGGGTACTGCGGTTCCTGCTCCGGAAACTCACCTTCTGCATCGGTAAAGTACACTAACAGGTCGGGGCGTTTCTCCTGATTTTCAACCCAGTCAAATACCGGCGTAAAGCGGGTACCGCCGCCGCCCTGAAACTGGATAGGCAGTTTCAGTTCATCCCAGGGTTCATATTCCCAGGGTCCCTCAGCACTGACTTCGGTATCACAGGCATGCAGGGCAATACGGGCACGAACCTGGGCTTTAATCTGATCCACTTCCGCCAGAAACTCCTTAATTTCTTTGGTGGCAATAGAACCGCTGATATCCAGCGCTACTACAATATCCACCATATGGCTGCGCAGACGCGGATAAATAGCCGGTTCACCGCGACGATTGGATGGCCGGGTATAACTGTAATCTTCTCTGGCAGTAGCACTCATATAACGTGCCAGCAGCATACGCCAGGGCAGTTGCGGCTGCAACAGGTGATCCACCAGACGTGCCATGGACTGGCTCAGCTTACCGGCCTGCAGCGCCTGCTGGGCGGCTCCAGCCAGACGCTGCTGCCATTGGGCCGTCAGGCTCTGTATTTCATCATTATTGGGTGTCGGCGGCGGTTCTTTCTGAATATCATCACCACTGCCCTGTTCAGACTGTTTACCTTCTTCCGAAGTCTGTCCCTTACCCTCTTTGCCGTCATCCTGCTGCTGGCTGTTCAGCTTCTGGGTTTCCGTGTCTTTGGCATCGCCGTGATCAGACTGTTCTCCACTTTCCTTGTCACCGGCTTCATTATTCTGCCCAAGCTCACTGTCCGCATCGTTTTCATTATCCATTAGCAACGGATAAATCTCTTCGGCCGTCATACCGGCAAATTCACGCAGGTAATGAATATGTGGCGGCGGCTTGAGGCCGTCTTCAATCAGGATAGGATTAATGGCGTAGTCACAGGCCATATCCCAGCGCATTTTAACTCTATGCTGACGGCGGGAAAAATGCGACAGGGCGCAGTGCAGCGCTTCATGAGCCAGGGCAAACTGGGCTTCTTCAGTGGTTAACTGGTCAATGTACTCAGGATTGACATAAAGCTTTTTCATATCCGTATCGGTGGTTTTGCACCAGGACGGATCGGCTTCAACAATCGGCAGACGCAGCACCAGAGCTCCCAGAAAAGGTTTATCCAGGATCAGTTTAGTGCGCGCAGCGCTGAGTTTATTGCTTATTGCTTCATCCATACAACATAATATCGGCTATAGCATCGGCCCAGTTAGCAAATTCTTCGACACTGAAAAGTTCTTCACCAATGGCCCGGTGCATATCAGAAACCAGCATGACACCCATTTCCTTCTGACGGAAACTGGATGCATATTTCAGGATATTGGTATAGGTCTTATTCGCTTCATCTGTACCTTTAGCCCGAATGGCACGTCCGACCAGAGCGGAGGCTACGGCATACTGCAGATCAATTTCTGAAGGGGTGGGTACATCCTCGCCATTAATAATGGCATCCAGATCCGGCATTTCATCCAGATTGGCAATAAAGGCGTTAAGCTCAATACCGGCCGCCGGACCAACGCAGGACTGCAGAGCCCCCAGGAACAGTTCAGGATGATCCATAAACTTGTTCAGTGCCTTATGTACAAACTCCCAGGTACGGGGGGATGGGAAAGCCACTGGATTATGAGCCGGGTCAAAATCAAATAACAGATCCGGACGAAAACGCAGGAAGGCAATAACCCGTTCATCAATACCGCTCTGATAAGCCCAGTGAACCCAGTCATCCAGGTTAATATCAAATTCATAGTGGGAAAAACGGTTAGCCAGCGGTGCCGGCATACTATAGGTGACCCCGCGATCCCCCTGGCGGTTACCCGCTGCAAAAATTGCCCAGCCGTCAGGGATCTGATAATCCCCCAGACGACGGTCCAGAATGAGCTGATAAGCCGCTGCAGATACACTGGGCGGCGCAGAGGTGATTTCATCCAGAAACAGAATACCTTCTGCACCGTGTTTTTGAGCATCCGGCAGCATGGAAGGCACTGCCCATTCCACTTTATCACCATCCTTAAACGGAATACCCCGTAAATCACTGGGTTCCATCTGAGACAGGCGAATATCAATCAGGGTACGATCATGCTTTTTGGCAACCTGGCTGACAAGCTGGGATTTACCCACACCCGGCGGCCCCCAGATCATGACCGGGGTATGGTGGCCGGTTTTGGTGCCTTCAAATTCCTGATCCAGGACGGTAAATAGTTGTGACGCTCTCATGTAATTCTCGCTATCTTATTCTTTTCGTAACTATTCAGCGTATTCATCTTTTGCACCACTCTTGTAGGTAAGAGATGCGTTATTTTCGTACTCAAATGGTCACGTATTGATATACGCTCACATTTTCCGTGCGCCTCTTGAGGTAGCGAAGCTATTGTGCCTTGAACTGGCACAAAATCTAAACACGCTGAACAGTTACTTTTTTATTTAAAAACCGGCCTGTTTCATCAGTCGCTCGGCTTCTTCCAGATCCTGTTCCACACCATTACCTTCCTTATACATCATGGCCAGGGTGGTCATGGAGCCAATCAGTCCGGCTTCAATGCCTTTTTTAAACCATTTAACGGCTTCTTCAGCATTTTTATCAACACCCTCACCTTCCATATACATAAAACCCATACCATGCCAGGCCAGTTCATAACCACCATCGGCTGCCATTTTCATCCACAGGGCTGCAGCCGTTTCATTACGATGGACACCCAGCCCATTCTGGTACATGACTGCCATACGGTGCTGGGCTTCAGGAACCCCTTTTTCTGCCAGTGGGGATAGTAATTGTACAGCACGGGTAAAGTGCTTGTCTTCCAGGGCTTTAAGGCCGCTGTCCAGATCCATCATATCTTCTTCAGTTAAGTTCATTATTTATCTCTACTTATTGCTCGCTTTTTAATATCATATTTCAGTTACTACATGAAAATGATATTGGACATAAGAATGCTATTGTTCCATCCTCGAATAGGAATATTCTACCATAATATCCGAGTAAATTACTTGGTTAATTTTAAAATAATAGCCTTTTTTTATAATATTCACAAAATTTTTTTCAATCCTATCCTATAGAGATATACCGTTGGGGCTGTCCAGTAAGTATACTCACAAGCAGTCAGATTCTAAGCAGAATTTGAGCTCTATGTGTGCTACAAATAAACTTCAGGTTTGGCCTGTGGCCAGGTAGTCACAAACAATAGCAAATGCTATTAGAAATTTTCAGAGTATTACTGGAAATTTATATAAAGATCATTTAATATAAGCGAATTATTATTTTGTCACAGTCCGCTTATATACTCATACGATTTTAACTGACTGGAAACGTAAAGGAAAAACCTATGAACCAAGAATATCATGATTTTACTGTAAAAATGGAATCTGAAGGTGTAGACCCGGAGTATATCCAGGGTTGGCAAGGTGGTTATGTATGTAACCCAGAACGTGAAGAACAACGTGTTACCGAAGCCTACAGTGCTGGCTATGAAGACGGCCTGGAAAAGAATATGGAAGGCTACGCTGACTGGAAAAAATAATAGCTATTAAAGTTTATACCTGACATTTACAGGCAGTAAACTTATTTAATAGCATAAAAAAACCGGCTCTTATTGGCCGGTTTTTTTATGCGTTTTTTATACGTAACTTGCCTACTCAACAGCAACAATCCAGGCCGGGTTATCAAGGTTTATCCCTCAGGCTTTAAGCTAACAAAATTAAACGACAGAAGCCGTCTGTTTTGCATTCGAAACGGAGCATTCATTATAACCAATAAGCTGTTTCAGCAGCTCCGGTTCATTTAGCGTTATCACAGACTCATCAATCGAGATCAGTCCCTGTTTTTTTAATCTTGAAAGTATTCTGGAAAAGGTTTCCGGTGTAATTGACAGTCTCGAAGCCAGCAGCGTTTTGGTGGTCGCCAGTACAATAACTGGCCGGCAGGACTGTAAATCCCCCTTACAGGCTTTCTTAAGTAAATAACTGACCAGACGGTACTGAGCATCATAAATAGACAGCTCAACTATTTCCTGTGTCTGTTCATGTAGCCGGGAACTCAAATCGGACATAATAGAAAAACACAGACCAGGATAGTCATACAACTGGCTGCGAAAGTGCTGAGCGTCAAAATAGAATAGCGTGGTATCGCTGCAGGCCCGGGCACAGGTTGGATAGCACTTTTCATCACTGAACATAATATCTTCTGCAAACACCTGAGCCGGATCATACAGATTAATAATTTTTTCGTTACCGTCCAGAGACATCTGAAATAAGGCGATTTGCCCGGAATGGATAAGAAAGAACTGGCGGGCTTTTAAACCACATTCATATAAGAGTTCATTTTTCTTTAAAAACAGGATCCCTGCATTTTGAATTACGTGCTCAAAACAGTCATCCGACAGCTCTTTAAATAAATGATGTTCACGGATTTCCTGATAATAAAGAGGACTTAATGTCAAAACGTTAATCCTGATATTTTATTGTAATAGTAACGTTAGCTCCAGAAAAACGAATTCATAGAGCGTTAGCCCTTTTTTAGGCAAGGGCTTTATATTAACCTATCAAGAAAAACAATCAAGTAATATTTAGTCTATTTCCAGAGGTGTGTGATATTAAAAAGCGGGTTTGTATAAATCGTTAATGGCTTTTTTAAGGTGCTTAGCCGCTTCCGGAGCATTGATTTCCAGTACCTGGGTTTCGATCCATTTATTGTGTCGTTCACCCATAACTTCCTGAACCCGGGTACCCAGGTAACGGCGCATGGTAAAGCTGGGTTCACCATCATCAAAAGGCATTTCAGCGTAGTCAGACATTCTTTCATTAACCAGGTTAATAAAATCTTCCTTATAGTCTTTTACACCTTCAATATCTTCCATACTGGACTGTACATTGCGGGCTAAATGCTTAACCATGGATACCACAAAGGCTTCCCGTTCTTCAGGGGTCATTTGTTCATAAGTAATGCGATCAGCCAGGTGTGCCAGGTAGATAACAAATTCTACCACCACATCCATTCTCTGCTTGAGGGTATCGGTCTGATAGTCTTCATTCTCAAGATTAAGCAAGGCATCCTGGGCAATTTTCCAGGCAATAAAGGCCGCTGCGCTGGCATTGTCTTCAACACTGCGTTCTTTTTTATTTTTACCCCATTTGGATTTTATGCGCATTTTTTCTTATCCTGTACTGTGATTAAGAATTTTACTGAGGTGCCAGTTCAATCTGGGTTTCCTGAATTTCACCGGTGTTATCAATATAAAGTGTCATAATATTGGGAACTCGGGAAAGAATATACCCAGCCATCATAGACTTCATTTGTTCATTCTCATCTTCTATGGCAGTTAGTAATTTATCACCGACAATCTGACAACGTTCCGTAATATTGGGATTTTCAACAAAATCACGCCCCAGTGTCCAGCCCTTGCTCATATCCTGATCCATTTTATCAAACAGATCAGTCGCTGAGGTCAGTATTTCCTCTTCCACATTGACTGAATACATATTACCGTCAATAACGACATTTAAAACCCTAATCATAGTTGCCTCATATCAAGAATAAATAAAAAATGTATAGTCTATATGGGGATAATCTCGTAAACTTCAAGTAATAAAAATTTATCATAATGGAGTTAATCATGTTACTTGAGATCCCTGACGTTATTCATCCCCAGCAACTTAAATCCATACAGGCGGTATTAAAAAAAGCCAATTTTGTGGACGGTAAAATTTCGGCTGGAGACGTGGCACAGCAGGTTAAAAATAATGAGGAACTGGTTCAGGATGGTTCACCACAGATGCAGTCACTCAATAATATTCTTATGGGCAGCCTGATCAATAACGAAACTTATAAAGCCGCAGTAATGATGAAAAAAATCGGAGCCCCCTTTCTTGCGCGATATCGAAAAGGCATGGGCTATGGTGGACATATTGACAATCCAATTATGGGTCAGATGCCCAATATGTACCGGACCGATGTCTCTACCACTATTTTTTTAAATGATCCGTCAGAATATGAAGGCGGTGATCTGGTTATTGTTACCAAGTACGGTGAACATCGTGCCCGCTTAAAAGCCGGCAGTGCTATTGTCTACCCTTCAACCAGCTGGCATTATGTGGATAAGGTGACTGCTGGTGAACGCCTGGTATGTGTCACCTGGGCCCAGAGTATGATCCAGGATGCCAATAAACGTGAGGTACTTTACGAGTTATGGCAGGCTAGGGAAAAACTATTGAGAGAAAAACCCCAGGCTGATGAAACACAGGGTGTGGATGTTACCTATATTAAACTGGTACAAATGTGGGCTGATACCTGAAGCTATAGGTTTGAGATTAAAATCCCTTAAATAAAAAAGCCGGTTTAAAACCGGCTTTTTTATGCAAGAGATAAATTTAAAATTTATTTTGCATGAGGGTCTACAACTTCATCAGCAAGACTGGCTGGCAGGAATTTCAGTGCAGCTACTGCGATAGTAACCAGCAATAGGGTCACACCAACACCACCCAGGCCCAGTAGAACTTCTGGCAGGGATGGCGCATAAGAGGCCACTACTCCATCATAAAATGAAGAGCTAACCTCCATACCTGGGAACATAACCATTGGATAAGCCTGACCACCTATAATAATTATATATAACTGAGCAAAAGCACCAATAATGATCAGCACAGAAGCAAGACCAATCATAGTACGGTTTTTACCCGTAGGACCGTATAATAGTAATAAAGGCAGGATTGTACCAAGACCAATTTGAACTACCCAGAAAAGGAAAGTATAAATACCTCCGCTGGACAGTACAAAAGCTGAAATACCTCGATGATCTGCAGAATAGAGATTGGTAATATGATAAACAATAACAAAGTACAGAACTGCAGCAACAAACACACCCAGCAGGTTTTTCAGACGATTGATGACATAGTCACCCAGTGGACGGTCAGTATATTTATAAGAGGCCATTAACACCAGCATAAAGAAAGCCAGTCCAAATGAGAAAGACATAATAATGAACATGGGAGCCAGTAACGCTGTATCATAAGCTTCTCGGGAAATCAGGAAGCCAAAGATAGAACCGGTACCAGTGGTCAGGATAAGACGCCAGATAAAGGCAAGCATACCTGCTTTCTTGGTCAGATTGTTATAAGGTCTGTCCATCATGGTCCATAAGTAAATGGCAACAATACCCATAAAGCCGGTATAGAGGAAAATATTCCAGGTAAAGATAGACACAAAGTTAAACTTTGTCATAGCCACAATCAGACGATCAGGACGCCCCAGATCCAGCAGCAGTACCACCAGACCACCAGCCAGAAGAGCCATAGCCAACATACCTGATAAACGAGCCAGTGGTTTATAAGCCGTTTTAGCAAAAACTGATGATATAGAAGCCACATTAAGAGCTCCAGAGGCCGCAACAATCAGGAAGATTGCGAAGACATGGGGTGTGCCCCAGACCACCTGATTACTCATTCCAGTAACATAGTGTCCGTGGTGTTCCATATAATAGGCAGCAAGTACGCCAATAAGGGAAATCAAACCAAAAATTCCAAGGAAGGTATAAAAACCTTTGGTATTCCCTTCAACTTCTAGAAAGTGTAATTTTTTCATTTTGTAGTCTCGTTACACCAGGTAAATTAATACTTATTAAAAAACAAGTTATATGCCTTGATACTGAACACCTGGGTTCAGTTTCAAGTCTGCACGAATCTGCTTACCGCCATGTTTGGCAAGTAATCTGGAAATATCACTTTCAGGATCATTAAGATCCCCAAAAACAATAGCACCTTCACTGACTTCTACACAGGCAGGCAACTGGCCGTTATCAACACGATTCACACACATATTACAGGATTCAACACAACCCTTTCCACGCGGGGTCGTTGTTTTCTGATCAGTCAGTGTTTCATGAACAAAGGAACGAGCCTTATAAGGACAGGCCATCATACAGTAACGACAACCAATACAGCGGTGTCTGTCAACCAGTACAATACCATCTTCACGTTTCATGGATGCCCCTGTTGGACAGACATCTACACAAGGTGGCTTTTCACAGTGCTGACACATTACCGGTAATGACATGCTATAGCCGGTCGTTTTATTTTTAACATCAACCACTCGGATATACTGTGTTCTCTGATCCGCCCTGGAGTGTTCTTCATTACCCAGACCATGTTCTTTAACACAGGCTTCAACACATTTGTTCCAGTCAACATCTTTGGTGGTATCGATTAACATACCCCAACGGACTTTTGAACTGACAGGTTTACTCAAATCACGAGCATTTGCCGTCTGATAGAGCATAACACCCGGAGCAACTGTCAATCCCGCTGCAGCAATCGAACCAAAGACAAAGTTACGACGGGATAAATCTTCTTTTTCGATCTTACTTGTCATCTGAACTAACCTCAGGGGCAATATTGGCCATATCCTTAACAGTCAAACCATAACTACCTGGAGTTACGGAGCTGAAGTCAGTATTTTTATGACCTGATAGTGCATGAAAATTACTACTGCCTTCAGGAATGTCTCTATGACACTGGAAACAGTCAATGGTTACTGCAGCATATTTATGACAGGAAACACAGAAGTGCTTGTCATTATCAATGCGAACATATTGGTCGTTATCATCTTTAATGGCATGGCAGTTAATACACTGCTTTAAACTACCATCCAGATTATTACCATCGGCTTTAGCTCTGACACCTTCACGAAGCGTCAGAATCCGATCATGTTTAAGCATGTCAGGATGTTTACGACGAATTTCGTCTTCAGGCAATACGCAGCTTTTACCACTGGAGTCAGGAATTTCAATTCTCGGCCCCAGTTCATCCTGTTCTACTTCTGCATTAACAGTAGTGAAGCTGGCCATTAAAGCCAGCCCCGCAACACTGAGTGGTAATTTCTGCAAGCTCCCCTTAAGCAGGGAGCTAAAACTAAAATTAATGTTTAGTTGCAACCACACATTCATTCTCCTGATTATTCACCCAGACCCATATCAATATAGCCTGTAGGACAAACATCTTTACAGATATGACAACCAATACAACGAGAGTAATCGGTATAAACATAACGGCCCGTTGTTGCTTTGTCTTTTGGTGTCTTCTTAACGGCATCCTGAGGACAGTAGATCACACAGTTGTCACACTCAAAACACATACCACAGCTCATACAACGACCTGCTTCTGCAATAACTTCTTCTTCGGGCAGCGGTACCAGACGTTCAGCAAAATGTCCCAGAACCTCGTCTGAGGTAACATCAATAGTCTTACGCTTATGACGTGGTTCATATTCAAAATGTCCAAGGAACAGTTTGTCGTGGCTGATAATGTCATTAGAAGAACGGTCTTCATAGTTATGAATCGCAAAGTCTTCTTCAGAAGTACCACGAGTACTTTCATGGCCATGAACGGGTGCTGGTTTTGGCGCCAGGCCTACTTCTTCCAGTTTCTTTTCAAGTTTAAAGTAATGCTTATCAACTTTTGGACGTTTCTTCAGTTCTTCGTCCTGATGGCACAGGTAATGGTCAATGGTTTCAACAGCAATAGCGGCCTGGCCAATAGCTGTAGTCAGCAGGTGAGGACGTACAATATCACCCGCCAGGAAGTGCCCTGGTTTACCTTTAACCTGGTAGTGTGCATCACCGTCAATAAAGCCGTGACCATTGTCAAATTCTTCAATACCGGTCATGTCACCTTTCTGACCAATAGCAGATACAATAAGTGTGGCTTCAATATCGTATTCAGAACCTTCTATTGGAGTCTTGCCGTCTTCTTCCAGTTTGATAACACGCAGTGCTTTTGCACGACCATTTTCATCCAGAATAACTTTAACAGGACTGACGCAACCAATAATAGTTACGCCTTCACGCAGAGCATCATCAATTTCATGCTGTGCCGCAGGCATGTTTTCAATTGAAGAACGAGATAAAAGAGTAACTTCCGCACCTTCTTTATTAGCGCTATCGGCCACATCGTGAGCGGTATGTCCCAGAACTACGTTTTCTGGTAAGTCTTTTTCAGCAACATTGGAGATTTTACCCAGACGACGTGCAACGGATGCTACGTCAATAGAAGTATCACCACCACCGATACAGACAACTTTATCAGAAGCCAGCTTCAGACGACCATCATTAAATGCTTCAAGGAAAGCAACACCGCTGATACAGTTAGGCGCTTCTTCAAAGCCTTCAACAGGAAGACCACGACCTTCTTTACACCCGATAGCCCATAAAATAGCATCGTACTCTTTTTCCAGGTCTTCAACTGAAACATCAGTACCGACACGGGTATTCAATTTAACGTCAACGCCCATTTCAACAATACGGTTCATTTCATGATGCAGTACTTCACGTGGCACACGATAGCCTGGAATACCGTACATCATCATTCCGCCCAGTTCAGCATGATCATCAAATACAGTACAGCCGTGACCTAAACGACGCAGTTGATAAGCTGCGGCCAGACCGGCAGGTCCACCACCGATAATGGCCACTTTTTTGCCTGTTTCAGAATCTGCAACCTTAAATTTAAAGCCGTTTTCACGAGCCTGGTCACCAATATACTGTTCAACGGAGTTAATACCGACATGCTCATCAAGTTCGTTACGGTTACAACCGTCTTCACAGGGTGCGGGACATACACGACCCATAACCGATGGGAATGGGTTGGCATCTGTTGAACGCTGGAACGCATATTCCTGCATAGTCATACCTTCGAAGGTAGGCTTTTCAACGCCGCGTACAATATCTAGCCAGCCACGAATATCTTCACCTGCAGGACAACTGCCTTGACAAGGAGGAGTTCTGTTAATATAGGTAGGACATTTGTGTGACCAACCAGCCTGAAAAATATTGTCAGTCCAGGAATCCCACTCTTGTTTATCAGTATGTTCTAACCGTGTGTCCTTAAAACGCGTAAAGGTTAGTTTTTCTGCATTCGGAGCTGTATCAGCAGTTGACATTTATCTTTCTCCTATCAAGCTATATTTGGGCAAAAATTAATTGCTAGTTTGTATCTTAAAATACGTTCTATCTTAAAACAGTAATTCAGTGTTAATTATGTTTGGGTTTAGGATGACAGCCGGATTACTCTTCAGTATCCTTAGCCTCTTCCTCAACACCGTCTAATTCTTTCTCTTGTTCACTACCGGTCATTACAATAGCTTCACTTACCAGCTGATGTACACTCATAATAGCGTCCATCTCAAAACCATAATACGGTAATGTTTTGGTAAACTGACTCTTACAGATTGCACAGATAGCTGCCACATTAGTAACACCATCTTCGTCTGTCACTTTCTTAAGGGCTTCCATTCTTGGTAAGGCACCTTTCACACGCAGTTCCATCAGGTCATCGGTTAACAGACCACCACCGCCACCGCAGCAGAAAGTTGCGTCTTTAATGGTATCAGAATCCATATCGACATAATTATTGCAGGCCGCTTTAATAACCGCCCGTGGAATGTCAAACTGACCGCCCGGCTTATCACCCATACGTGAAGCACGTGCCACGTTACAGGAGTCATGGAAGGTCATGGTCAGGTGATCATTTTCTTCTTTATTAAGTCGTAACTTGCCTTCCTGAATTGCACCGTAAGTCACTTCCAGAATGTGTTGCGGTACGGGATAGTTCTGGTCCAGAAAATCGAAAGGACCGGCAAGAGTATTCAGGAAGCTGTAGGCTACGCGCCAGGCATGACCACACTCACCGAAAATAATACGTTTAACTTTGAGTTCAATGGCTGCCTCACGGATACGCATGGAAACCCGCTGAATATTATCGTAGCTACCGATAAACAGGCCGAAGTTTGCTGCTTCTGATGCCTTGGAACTGACGGTCCAGGTAATACCCAGTTCGTGCAGTACTTTACCATAGCCAATCAGACCATCAATATGAGGCTCAGCAAAGAAGTCTGCTGAAGGCGTCATAAGTAAGGCATCAACACCTTCCTTATCCATATTATATTTAACAGGTACACCGGTATCTTCTTCAACTTCTTCTTCCAGATCTTCCAGAATTCCTTCCAGAGCTGGTCCGGGAAGTCCCAGGTTATTACCAATTTTATAAACTTTCTGAATAATCTGGTTGGAATATTTCTGGCCGTAACCAACATGAGCCAGAATTTCACGAGCTGCCATAGTCACTTCAGCAGTATCAATGCCCATGGGACAGAAGACAGAACAGCGGCGACATTCTGAGCACTGGTGGTAGTAGTTAAACCATTCTTTTAAGACGTCTTCAGTCAGGTCAACAGCGCCTACCAGTTTAGGGAAAAACTTACCCGCAAAAGTGAAATAGCGACGATAGACCTTACGCATTAGATCCTGTCTGGCAACCGGCATGTTCTTAGGATCATTAGTACCAATAAAGTAATGGCATTTATCAGTACAGGCACCGCATTTAATACAGGAGTCCATAAATACCTGAAAAGAACGATAGCGTCCTAACAGATCCTGCATCTTGTCCAGAGTTTTTTCTTTCCAGTTCTCGGGCATTTCACCTGGATAGCCCAGATCTTCATCAAATTCCGCACGGGAAACAAATGGTCCATCCCCCGCCATAGCATCTGGCTTAAGTTCTGGTACTACTGGATACTCTCTAAACTTGGGAGTTTCAAAGTCAGCCACTTTTCTATATCCTCAAAAAAATCCTAATAACAATGACCCTAATAACTATGTTGGTTACGTTTATGTTGCCTGTTCCTATACGGATAAATCATGAAACAGGCAACCCGCTGACAACAGGGTTATTTAGGTTGCATTTTATTTTTTTCTGCTTCTAATTCAGCAGCCCATGGTGCGATATGTCTCTTTTCACGCGGGTTATCAACCTGGTTACGTGAAGGAGCAAAAAACAGACCCGGGATATGTAATAACTTACTAAAGGGTAATAAAATCATTAAGATGGCAACCAGAAACAGATGCACCAGCAAAGGTACGTCCATAGGTAAGGTTTGCCAGTTGAAACTCAGTATACCCAGTGAAAATTCTTTAACGCTGATAATATCAGTATGAGATATAAAGCGCATGGTAACACCGGTCAGTCCAATAACTAATAACAGTAATAGCCAGAGGTAATCTGAAGGTGATGAAATATATTTAACTCTGGCAACGAACATGCGTCGTACCAGCAGACCCAGCAGGCCGATAATCATTGTAAAAGCAGCGTATTTGCCGATAGGCTGCAACAGTACCAGCCACTCTGGCACATCTTTAATAAAATAACGTAAATGTATGGTAAGAACCACAAACAGGCTCATATGGAACATCCAGCCAAACAACCAGGTCCATTTATTGGAACGGAATAAGGCGGCAAACAAAATTGCTTCTTTAGCCAGTCTGACAGCAACACCACCTTTTGTTAAAGGCGCAGGTGTAACAGGAATCTTCAGAGGTGCAGGCACTCGTGAATATTGGTATATTTTTTTCGCTAAGCCTATTACCAGGACAAGAAAAGCCACTGTAAAAAGTAGCGCATAAAACGCTGACATATTACCTACCCATTAATAATTTTTTAATACGGTGCCTGGAAGGCGTGTTATCCCGAATTTAACTCCTGACAACACGTTTCCAGACATGAATTTCAGTTAAATTAACTGATAATTCGTCTTCGACTGTGTGTTATACACAACCAGTTGGCTTAGGCAGACCAGCAAATTTACATGCTTGCTTACCAGGGCCATATGGGAATAATTCATAAAGGTACTTAGAATTACCTTTTTCCTTACCCAGTTTTTTAGCAACTGCTTTAGTCAGTACACGTACGGCTGGAGCAATTTGATACTCTTCGTAGTACTCACGCAGGAAGTTAATGATATCCCAGTGATCTTCACCCAGTTCAACTTCATCGATTTTAGCCATTTCTTCAGCTACAGCTGGGAACCAGTCACTCAGGTTTACCAGATAGCCTTCTTCGTCTACTTCGATCTCTTTACCGTCTACAGTAATAGTACCCATTGTTTAAACTCCAATATTTAAATGTTAATTATGATGTTGCTAGTATAAAATTTTACAGCCAAGACTGAACGTTTGCATGCTCGGCTACTAAATCAACAAAACCTGAATAGTCAACGACTTTAATTCCGTCAAGTATATCAGCTTCTGTAAATCCACGTGTATTCAGGTCGGAACCTAAAACATAGATATTTTTTGTGGTCATTGCAGTGGTTAATTTATCTGCAATTACAGTACCTTTTAACGCGCCCAGAACCGCATCTTCAATCAACAGAATGGTAGAACCTTCTTTTGATTTAGTCAGACACGAATTTAAGGAATTACGCTCAAAAGGTGATTTATTTACGGTGTGTAACATTGCCATAGTTTTACTCCTGTTAAGAGACAATCGCCTTAAGAACTAATTACTACGTCTTGTTGATCCATCAGATCAGCAAGTTCAGCGCGTGTAACAAGTTTAATGGATGGTTTTTCTGCCCAATCGTCGTCCTCATCTTCATAAGTCAGATCCATCAGGTTATCCAGTGTCAAACCACGTTCTTCCAGTGACTCTTTTTCAACATATAATTTATTGATATCGTAGTCACCCAGCGCTTTATAGGCTGGTGAAAAGTTCTTCATGCCAGAACCTTCAGTGTTTTGATTTTTGGTGATTTGAAAAACGCCGTCATCGCAAAATGCAAGGCTGACGTCCTGATCAAATGCAGCACTAATCAATACTACTTCCAGTGATTCCAGTGCGTAAACAGTACCATATGGTGCTTTGGTGTTCACAAACATGAATTTTTTTACGTCATCACTCATATTTATTCCCCTTAATCACCAAATGTTAATAAACGATCAGACTGGATACCACCTTCAACTAACTGGCCCAGACCGGAAATACGAAACGCAGGATGAATATTGTGTGCATCTTTACCCTGTCTTTCAGCTTCATCGGCATCTAACATGCCACGACGCTGTGCAGCAGCGATACAGACAACCATATCCAGGTCATGTTCCTTAGCCAGTGCAGCCCAGTTTTCCGTAATATTACGGTCATCCTGAGGTGGAATAGCCAAACGTGTTGCGTTGTTTACGCCATCGTTATAGAAGAACACTCGATAAATTTCATGACCCTTGGCAATAGCCGCTTTAGCAAACTGATACGCGGTATCAGAAGCCTGGTGCTGATAGGGTCCTTCATTAATTAGTAATGTAAACTTCATTAAAGATTTACCATTTGCTTATTGCAGAACCGGACTCGCTGAACTTTTGCTATTAGCTTACAGTACAGCAGTCCGGATCCGCAGTTAATTAAAAGCGGATATGCGTAGAAGCGTTCAGGCTGTTACGCGCGCCTCTCCAGTCATCAATATGGAACTTGGTGAATGGCAGACCGGTCTTTTCAAAGAAACCAAACCAGCCGATACGCTCAATCCAGTCATTCATACGTTCCCAGTCCTTAGCGTCTTCTTTGTAGACTTTCAGGATACGCTTGACTAGAGCTGTCGCTTCAGGCCAGCGTGGTGGGTTGTTTGGAATGCCAGCCGCAACCAGTTTCTGGAAAGTAGGCTTGCCACGAGCGTTTGAGTGATTACCACCAACCCAGATAGCCAGGGTAGTGTATACCGCATCGTTAATCAGCATTGGAGGACATGGTGGGTAACATGCACCACAACAGATACACTTCTTCTCATCAACTTCCAGAGTTGGATGACCTTCAACCATAGCAGGACGAATAGCAGCAACCGGGCAACGAGCAACAACCGTTGGACGTTCACAGGCATTGGCTACCAGTTCGTGAGCAATTTTGGGTGGCTTGGTGTGCTGAATGTTAATCGCGATATCACCCTGTCCACCACAGTTAATCTGACAGCAGGAAGTAGTAATGTGAACGCGGTTAGGCATTTCTTCACGTTTAAATTCTTCTACCAGCTCATCCATCATGGACTTAACAACACCGGACGCATCAGAACCCGGGATGTCACAGTGTAACCAGCCCTGAGTGTGAGAAGGTGCTGTAATAGTAGGACCTGTACCACCGACAATCAGACCGGCTTTTTCAATCGCTTCGATCATTGGTGCTACTTTTGCTTCGTCATCAACCATGTATTCAAGGTTGGAACGAATAGTAAAACGGATAAAACCGTCACCCAGTTCGTTAGCAATACGGGTAATTTCACGCAGAGTGAAAACATCCAGAATACGGGAAGTACCGACACGAATGGTGTAGATTTCATCACCGCTGTGTGCAACGTGCTTCAGTACACCTGGACGTGGTCTTTCATGATATTTCCACTGACCAAAGTTTCTGCGCATGGTTGGGTGCATATACTGGAAGCCGTCTGGAGCTCCCGATTCGATAGGCATTTTTGGTTTATCTGCAGCCATATTAATTTCCTGTTCTAATAAACTTATTGTTCATTATCGGGCAGTAGAACTGCCTGATAATGACGAATTTACAATTATCTAAAGATGTTCGAAGTTGTTTCTTATGCAGAAGCTGCTTCAGCTTTCTTGTCATACCACTTCTTAACTTCTTCATCCCAGCCATCCATACGTACGTATGAACACTGACGTGGCTCACTGACCATATTGGGATCCAGGTCTAAACCTAAACCTTCCAGGTAGTTAACCAGACCGATACGTTCAATCATTTCACCGGTACGTTCGTGTTC
>JALVDE010000030.1 GCA_027009375.1 Gammaproteobacteria bacterium | reverse complement strand
AGACGCCGTGAACCCATCCATGGGGGCTTGGATGCAGCATCCATGCTGCATACACTTCTGAAAAGCACACCTCAATCTAATCTACTCAGTTTCTTTCATTCACTTAAAATAAAAACTCGGAGTAGCTGGGGAAGGGGGCGCCTTGCTGAAGTTTCAGAAACATGAATGTTTCTGCAAAGCCCCCATGGATGGGTTTACGGCGGCTTCAGCAAGGCGCCCCCTTCCCCGGCTACGGATTATAAATAATCCTAAATATACCCATTTTGGAGTAGGTTTTTAAAACTAAAATCCATGGTATGTTTATCTACTTAAAAAAACAACCGGCTTTATCCACATTCTATTATCAGGATGCGGTAATAAAAAGATAATAAAAAAGAGTTGTTAAGTGGTAAGTTTAAGGATAAAACGAGGTATAACCTAAACGAGGTAAAACAATGCAAGTAAAAGATACCATGTGTACAGAAGTTAAAACATGCACACCGGATACCCCTGTTAAAGATATTGCAACTATTATGTGTTTCAACAAAATCAGTGGCTTACCAGTGGTGGATGAAGATAATAATGTGGTTGGCATAGTTTCAGAAAAAGATATTCTGTGCAGTATGTTTCCGGATATGCAGGAGCTGGTTGAGTCGGGTTCCAAACCTGATTTCGAGGATATGGAGAAAGACTACAGCAGTGTTTTAGGTAAAACGGTTGATGATCTGATGACTCGTGTTGTCGCAACGGTTTCTCCTGATATGCCGATTCTGCGAGCTGCTTCCATAATGTGGCTGCGTAAAATCCGTCGTATTCCAGTGACTGAAAACAATAAACTGGTGGGTATTCTGAGCATGGGGGATGTTCATAAGGCTGTTTTCCAGGAAAGTTTACTGGTAAAAACCTGATATATACAATAAGAACAGGCGGTACTCAATCACTATATGTAAAGCAAATATTAAATCAAAGTTAAAAAATATCAAAATAGCACAAACTTGAAAAAGACCTTTTAACCTTTATCTGCTGTTGATAGAATATTCAAGTTTATTAAAATTTAAGAGTAAATCTGGAGTTAATATGACCAAAAAAAATGCATTTTACGCACAGTCAGGTGGTGTTACAGCGGTAATTAATGCCTCAGCCTGTGGCGTGATTGAAACTGCTCGTAAGCACAGTGACAAAATCGGTACCGTTTATGCCGGTAGAAACGGTATTATTGGTGCTTTGACCGAAGACCTGATTGATACCAGCCTGGAATCTGACGAAAACATTGCTGCTTTACGTTATACACCTTCCGGCGGTTTTGGTTCCTGTCGTTTTAAACTGAAGAGTCTTGAAGATAATAAACGTGAATATGAGCGTCTGATTGAAGTCTTTAAAGCACATGATATCGGTTACTTTTTCTATAATGGCGGTGGTGATTCCGCTGATACCTGTCATAAGGTTTCCCAGTTATCAGAAAAAATGGGTTTCCCTATTCAGGCTGTGCATATTCCCAAAACCGTTGATAATGACCTGCCTATTACTGACAACTGCCCAGGTTTTGGTTCAGTAGCCAAATATATTGCCGTTTCTACTCTGGAAGCCAGTTTTGATGTACGCTCTATGGCCAAGACTTCCACCAAGATCTTTGTTATTGAAGTGATGGGTCGTCATGCAGGCTGGATTGCTGCCGCCGGTGGCCTGGTTGAAGACCAGGGTATTCCCGTTGTGATCCTGTTCCCTGAAGTTGAATTTGATCAGGATAAGTTCCTGGCTAAGGTTGATGAAAAGGTTAAGGAATTCGGTTTCTGTACTGTGGTTGTTTCTGAAGGTGTGCACTGGCCGGATGGTCGCTTCCTGGCAGAGCAGGGTACTCGTGATTCTTTTGGTCATGCTCAATTGGGTGGTGCAGCTCCTGTCGTTGCCAATATCATTAAAGACGCCCTGGGTTATAAATTCCACTGGGCGGTTGCTGATTATCTGCAGCGTGCAGCGCGTCACCTGTCTTCTAAATCAGATGTTGAGCAGGCTTATGCTTTAGGTAAAGCCGGTGTTGAATTTGCTCTGGAAGGTGCCAATGCCATTATGCCTACCGTTGATCGTATTTCCAGCTCACCTTATGAGTGGAAAATTGGTCAGGCACCATTAGCAGACGTGGCTAATGTGGAAAAAATGATGCCTCTGGACTTTATTACTGAAGACGGCTTCGGTATTACCGATAAGTGTAAGGAATATCTGCTGCCTTTAATTGAAGGTGAAGATTATCCTCCTTATGAAAACGGTCTGCCCAAGTATGTCGTTCTGGATAATAAGAGTGTTGAGAAAAAGCTCCCAGAATTTGAAATATAAGTAATCAAGAGGCTGATACCCATGTATCAGCCTTTTTTTTGCAAAAAATTTATACTGCAAAAAATTGGTCCTAATTTTTAAAGATAGCTTATTAAAAAAAAGGATCAAGTTTTTTTACGGTGTATTGAGCCCTATTGATGTTGATCAATGTAACACAGGAGGGCTTTGAATTAGACTCATAAGTCTATTTTGTAATCTATATGATTCCGGTTAAGTGATTAATCGAGGTCAATTATAGACAAACTTTAAAAATTATCGCGAATTCATTCTGAATTCAACTTTTAACTATAGCAACGGGGGACGTAATGTCTGTTGAACTATTATTTGCACTTGCAGCTGGTATAGCCGCTGTAATTTACGGGATCATATCCATTAAATGGATCATGTCTCAATCACCGGGAAGTGACACAATGTTGGAAATTGCGCAAGCAGTTCAACAGGGTGCGCAAGCTTATCTGAACCGTCAATATAAAACCATCTCTATGGTTGGTGTTGTCGTCTTTCTGGCTATCGGTCTGTCAGCTATTGGCTGGGCCACCGCTATTGGTTTTGCTATTGGTGCCATTCTGTCTGGTGCGGCTGGTTATATTGGTATGAATATTTCAGTTCGTTCCAATTCACGTACTGCACAGGCTGCTTATAACGGTATGGCTGCTGCCTTTCTTATCGCCTTTCGTGGTGGTGCCATTACCGGTATGCTGGTTGTCGGCCTGGCCTTATTAGGTGTGGCTGGCTATTTTGCAGCTTTAACTTCGCTGGGAGCTTCTGTTGAGAGTGCAGTTCATTCTCTGGTCGGTCTGGCTTTTGGTGGCTCATTAATTTCCATCTTTGCTCGTTTAGGCGGCGGTATTTTTACTAAGGGTGCGGACGTTGGTGCGGACGTAGTGGGTAAAGTTGAAGCCGGTATTCCTGAAGATGATCCACGTAACCCTGCAGTTATCGCTGATAACGTAGGTGATAATGTTGGTGACTGTGCTGGTATGGCAGCTGACCTGTTTGAAACCTATGCGGTAACAATTGTTGCTACCATGTTATTAGGTGCCTTAATGGTAACCGGAGCGGGTATCAATGCGGTTATGTATCCACTGGTTCTTGGCGGTGTATCCATTTTTGCCTCTATTGTCGGCATTATGTTTGTCAAGCTGAAAGACCAGGGCAGTGTTATGGGCGCTCTGTATAAAGGTCTGATTGTTGCTGCTGTCCTGTCCGGTATTGCATTCTATCCAGTAACTACCCAGATGCTGGGTGATACCATTACTGTTTCCGGAACACCGATTGCAACCGTTAATCTGTATTTCTCCTCTCTGATTGGTCTGGCTCTGACGGCTGCAATGGTTATTATTACTGAGTACTATACTTCGACTGAGTATGCGCCGGTAAGACGTATTGCAGAATCATCAGTTACTGGTGATGGTACCAATGTTATTGCTGGTTTAGGTGTTTCCATGAAATCCACTACAGCGCCTGTGCTGGTGATCTGTGCCAGTATCTGGGGTGCCTATACTCTGGGCGGTTTATACGGTATTGCAATTGCAGCAACTTCCATGCTGTCTATGACGGGTATTATTGTTGCTCTGGATGCTTATGGTCCTATTACCGATAATGCGGGTGGTATCGCTGAAATGGCCGATATGCCTGAAGAAATTCGTAATATTACCGATCCTCTGGATGCGGTAGGTAATACCACTAAAGCCGTAACCAAAGGTTATGCAATTGGTTCAGCAGGTCTGGCGGCATTAGTACTGTTTGCTGATTATACCCATAATCTGGAAATAGTAACCGGCGGTGAAACCTTTTTTGACCTCTCCAACCACATGGTGCTGATAGGCCTGTTTATTGGTGGTCTGGTACCTTACCTGTTTGGCGCCATGGCAATGGAAGCAGTGGGTCGTGCAGCCGGAGCTGTGGTCGTGGAAGTACGTCGTCAGTTTAAGGAAATGCCCGGTATTATGGATAGAACCCAAAAGCCGGATTATTCCAGAGCCGTTGATATGCTGACTAAAGCAGCGATTAAGGAAATGGTTATACCTTCTATCCTGCCTATTGCCGTACCTCTGCTGGTTGGCCTGCTATTAGGTAAAGAAGCATTAGGTGGTGTATTAATTGGTGCTATCGTAACCGGTCTGTTTGTTGCAATATCCATGACTACCGGTGGTGGTGCATGGGATAATGCCAAGAAATACATTGAAGATGGTAATTTTGGCGGTAAGGGCTCAGATGCCCATAAAGCTGCGGTAACCGGTGATACTGTAGGCGACCCCTACAAAGATACTGCGGGCCCTGCAATTAACCCCATGATCAAAATCATCAACATTGTTGCCTTATTAATGTTGCCATTAATGATCTAGTAACAAGCGGGAAAAAAAAGAAAAGCCCGACCGGGAAACCGGCTCGGGCTTTTCTTTTTTTAGAGCTGAGCGTTGAGCGCTGAGAAACCAATAACTCTACCTATACGCTCTTGCTCTTTCTCAGCGCTAAACGCTCAACGCTCAGCGCTGCTCTTTTCTAATTCCCAAAAATATCCTTCCGATACTTCATTAACCGAAACCCATCCTTAAACGGAACCACACGGTTCTCTCTGATAATCTGTGCCGCTTCATCACTCTTAATAAAAGCAAGAAAGCGTCGGACTTCTTTTTTCTCAGCTTCGGGTAAGCGGTATAAAGAGGTATAGGTCAGATAAAGCGGGCGGTACAGGGTGTAGTGACCGGATTTAATGGTTTCATAATCCGGGGTGATACCATCCAGGCTGAGGATTTTTACATTACGTTTACGGGCACTGGATATTCCGGTGACCCCAAGGGTAAATTTTTCCTTTTCAATGGCTTTTTCCAGCGGGCCGGAGGAGGGGAAGTACTTGTCTGAAACAAATTCCTTATCAATATCATCAAATAGCATTTTTCTCAGGGTATAGCCTACTCCGGAAATTTTTGAACGGCGGGTAAAGAGCTGGATTTCTTCACGGCTGTTTTTATCACCCTGCCAGCCGGATAATTCATTCCAGTAAATAATTTTGCCTTCCAGAATATCGATAAGTTCCTGTTTTTTTATATTTGAAATGGGGGTGTCTTTATTAACGATAACTACCAGAGCATCCCAGGCAACCAGAACAAGCTTCAATAACATGCTTTCTTCTTCCCGGTTATGCATAGGGAGACGACAGGTGCCGCCGAGATGAGATTCACCGGATTTTGCTGAACGAATACCTTTAGTGGCTCCGCCTCCTTTAAGATCAATGGTTACACCGTATTTTTCTTTGTAGGCTGCGGCAATTTCCGACATAAAGGCTTTTTTAGTAATACCACAGCCAGTCCAGATT
>JALVDE010000029.1 GCA_027009375.1 Gammaproteobacteria bacterium | reverse complement strand
CCGGAACAGAAGGCCAGCTCGCCGGCACCGGTTAAAATAATAACTCCGATACTATTGTCGTAATGGGCATGATGAAAGGCTTCAATCATCTCACTGACGGTTTCAGGCCGAAAAGCATTGCGTACCTGAGGTCGATTAATGGTGATTTTGGCAATACCGGTGCTGTCACCAGTGCCGTGCTCATAGAGTATATCGGTAAAATTATAGTCGCTAACGGTATTCCAGCTCATATTTGTTATCCGGTTTATGATGCTTTAAATTTGCCTGTGGCATTTTACACTAGTTTGAGCATCGATAATAACTTCAACAAGAGTGAATCCGTTTTGCCTGAAAACTTCTGTCAGCTGCTCTAATTCTGATACCTGAGTGATACGGATATATTTGAGCTGGTATAAATCAGCACAATGCCTGAATTCCAGAGCCGTATCCGTTTGCCATAATTTTTCAAATTCATTGAGCTGGCGGGGCGGCAGATAATTAAAAATTCCTCCGCCATGATTATTGAGCAGGATAACGGTGCCATTATAACCCTGTTTCTGAAGCTGTCTGAGCATAAGCAGACCGTTCATATCATGAAAAAAGCTGAGATCGCCCAGCACGGCTACACCATAATGTTCGGGTTGAGCAGCCAGCAGTCCTGCAAAAGTGGAAATATTACCGTCAATACCGCTGGCCCCCCGGTTAGCATAGAGCTTAAGGCTTTTATCACCGATATTGGTATGGTTGATAAAGGTATCAAAATCCCGAATAGCCATGGAATTACCACTAAAAATTAATGACTGTTCAGGAACGGCTTCTAGCAGAGTATTAATAACATGGCCTTCAAACAGTTGGTCAGTATTTAAGGATTGCTTAATTCTGTTTTCTGCCTGCTGTTCTGCATCCAGCCATTGGCTGAGCCAGTGGCTGTCTGGGTTCCGGGTGACTAAAGGCAGTAATGTCTGACAAAATGCTTTGGGCAGAGTATTGACCACTTGTTTATGAGTATGCAGAGGATCGAGACAATCACCATAGGAACTGACTATGATCCGCTGACAGTTCTGCTGCTTCAGGTATTGCTGCAGTTTTTTAGACAGGGGAAACTGACCCAGGTGAATGATCCATTGAGGTGACTGCCCGTTAAAAACAGCTTTATCCAGAAAAGTATCATAATTCATCAACAGCAGTGGGCTGTGATTTGCTGTCAGTCGTAATCCGGAGAGAGGATCAATCAGTACCGGGCAGTTAAGCTTTTCAGCCAGGGAAGGCAGAACAGACTGTAAATTGTCCTGTTCTTCAGGTGTTAACCGGCCGCAAATTATTAAACCGGGCGGGTTGTTAAGCAGTGTCAGAATAGCCTGTAGTCTGGTCTGCTTGAGTGGCTGGGGTTCTGAGGTATCAGGGTGAACAGGCTGGTCTGATGTTAAAATATCACGGCTTATTTGTTCAATAATATTATTTAATTGTTCTGTATTTGCTGCCTGGGGCAGCAAAGGCTCTCTTAAAGGAATATTAATATGTACCGGCCCCGGTTTAGCAGCGAGGCTCTTATTGTATGCACTATCAATGGTTTGTTTAAGATAACCACTATCCAGATATTTCTGTTGCGGATGTTCCAGGAGAATAAATTCCCGTACATTGGAACCGAATAAAAAAGCTTGATTAATGGTCTGGTTTGCGCCGCAATTTTGTAGTTCATCCGGTCGGTCTGCAGAGAGCAGAAGCAGTGGTGTATAGGAATAACTGGCTTCAATAACCGCAGGCAGCCAGTTGGCTACTGCAGTACCGGAGGTGCAGATCAGCAATACAGGATGCTGGCCGGCCTGAGACAGGCCCAGGGCAAAGAAACCGGCACTGCGTTCATCAATGTCGATCCAGGTCTTAATTGCGGGGTGTTTTTCACAGGCCAGTGCCAGTGGCGTAGAGCGTGAACCCGGTGATATGACCGCCTGACTGATATTATGCCGACTACAATAGTGAATCAGACTGAAAGCCCACTGATAATTTAAGGTGCCGGTCTGTTCGTTCAACTTATAACATCTCCAGAATGGTCTGCATTTTTAATTCGGTTTCCTGCCATTCTATATCGGGGTCTGATTCCCTGATCAGTCCGGCTCCGGCATATAAATGGGCCTGTTCACTATTGAGCAGGGCGCATCTTAACATTACAGAAAGTTCACCATTCATCCGGGCATCAAGCCAGCCGAAAGCACCGGAATACCAGCCTCGTTGATAGCCTTCATGGGCTAATAACCACTGTTGCGCCTGCAGGGCCGGGAAACCGGCAATGGCGGGAGTCGGGTGCAGGGCTTTGATAATATCAAATACATCGTATTGTTCCTGCAATACGCCCTCTATGGGTGTTTCCAGGTGATACATATTATGCAGTTTCATTAAATAAGGTGAGCAGGGCATTTTCAGACTGTGACAGAGCGGATCAAGACGCTGGTAGATGTCCTGGGCAATAAAACGGTGTTCTTTAAGCAGTTTGTGGTATTCCGGATTATCCTGATCAGTCGGTAACAGGTGAGGTGGATTGTCATCCTGCTGGGGGCTTTTTAAAATGGTTCCGCCAATGGCCTCGCTTTTAATAACAGAGTTCTGTAACTGGATCAGCCGTTCCGGAGAAGCGCAGACCAGCCTGGTGCCTTTGCTTAAAAATGATAAAACCGTACAGGCAGGATAGTACCGGCTTAGTTTTTCTGCCAGCTTTGCAAGAGAAACCTTCTGTGCCAGCGTAACCCATTGCTGACGACTGGTGACCAGTTTATCAAAATGTCCCTTCTGAATTTCATCCAGAGCTTCCTGACTCAGCTTTTGCCATGCCTGCTTATTATTATTTTTATTGTTTGCTGATGTGTTGTGTTCAGCTTTTAAAGGAACAACTTTGGCTTGAGTGGCTGACTGATATGACAGGTATTGGCTTAATAGTGTTTTTATACTCTTAAATTCATCTTTAAGCCGTTTTTCCTGCCCGGCCGAATGGATAGTCATATTACACTGCAGGAATTTGCCGGCAGGTGTGGTTTTTATCAGTATGCGCGGGAACTGCAGCAGGGCATTGGGTAAATTTTGCCAGTCACCACTCATGGGATCGTTTTCATCAAAGGCAAAAGCAATAAAGGCCAGTGGAGCAGATGCTGCAGGATAATACCAGTTTTCCAGTAATTGCTTAAACTGTTTTTTTAAGCTTTCCAGACGCTGAGCACCGGAAGCCCTGATACTCATCATTTCTCCCAGTCCCAGAAGACAGGTCTGATCATCTGGTTTGTTTATAAAAAAATGTTCCAGTTCCTCCACGGGTAAAACAGGGAAGTGATTGTCCAGCCGGGTTTCAATGGTCAGGTAGTAGCCAGCCGGAAAATCAGTATCCAGTACCTGCTGTAGGGCCTGTTCCAGAGATTCTTCCACTCTATGCATTAACGTATTAATCATGCCGGGAATTATAAACCTAAAAGGATCGCAGTGGAAACAGACTCAGTGCTATCAGTGAATAGAGTTTGTTATAAATAACGGGCTATTTTATAAACAAAAAACGTTTCTTTTTGTAACAAAACAGCTGGGTTGACTTAGATCAATGTTATATGAAAGATATCTCTTTATATTTCTCCCTATGCAAAAGTGTGTCATATGCCACACCAACCGTTGTATATGACGTCCGGTGTGCTAGTATATGTCATATTCTTACTCAAGATGTGCATAAGTAAGAACATTTTTAAACAAGAAAAAAGGGTGCAAAACATGAAAAAAGTAAGCAAGAGCGTAGTCTCGTTGCTGGCTGGTGTCAGTATTGCCTTTGGGGCAATATCCACTGCTTCTGCGTCTTCCCTTGAAGATGTAATGAAAGCCAGGGGACTGACTCAGAAGGATCTGCTGGCCGCAGCAAAAACTTATACACCGACCGGTGGCCGTGATGAATATATGGCTTTCAGTTCTGGTGGTCAGAGTGGACAGGTTATTGTCTACGGTATTCCTTCCATGCGGATTTTAAAATACATTGCTGTATTTACACCGGAGCCATGGCAGGGTTATGGTTTTGATGATGAATCCAAAGCGGTTCTGAAGCAGGGCCAGATAAACGGTAATATTACCTATGGTGATACTCACCATCCGGCATTTTCTGAAACCAATGGCGAATATAATGGTAAGTACCTGTTTATTAATGATAAAGCCAATCCTCGTATTGCTTTAATCGATTTGCATGATTTTGCAACCAAGCAGATTGTTGTCAATCCTGTATTCAAGTCTTCTCATGGCGGTGCGTTTGTTTCTCCTAATACTGACTATGTCATTGAAGCAGCACAGTACCCGGCACCTTTTGAAAACAAATATGTGCCTTTAGAAGAGTTCAATGATAAATACCGCGGTGGTATGACTTACTGGAAATTTGATAATAAAGAAGGTCGTTTAGACCCAGCAAATTCCTTTACCGTTATGGCACCTCCTTACAGTCAGGATTTATCTGACTTTGGTAAAAAAGCCAGTGACGGCTGGTCCTTTACTAACTCCTTCTGTTCCGAACGTTATGTCGGCGGTATTGAAAAAGGACGCCCACCATATGAAGCGGGCTGTTCTCAGAAAGATACTGACTTCCTGCACGTAGTGAACTGGAAAAAAGCGGAACAACTGGTTAAAGCCGGTAAAGCCGTTAAAATTAACGGTCACAATGTTCTGCCTATAGATGTTATGGTTAAGAACAATGCCCTGTTCCTGGTTCCTGAGCCTAAGAGCCCTCATGGTGTTGATGTTTCTCCAGACGGTAAATACATTATTGTTTCTGGTAAACTGGACAGCCATGCTTCTGTGTATTCTTTTGCTAAAATCAAAAAAGCAATTGATAACAAGAAATTTGAAGGCAAAGATGCTTACGGTATTCCAATTATTGGCATGAAAGATGCGATTCACAAGCAGGTTGAATTAGGTCTTGGGCCTCTGCATACTCAGTATGACTCCAAGTCATGTGTAGTTTATACTTCTCTGTATGTGGACTCCATGGTTGCCAAGTGGAACTACTGTGAAGGTAAAGTACTGGATAAGATTTCCATTCACTATAACATTGGTCACCTGGTAACAATGGAAGGTGATTCTGTTTCTCCCGATGGTAAATACCTGGTTGCTCTGAACAAGCTGGCTATTGACCGTTTCAACCCTGTTGGTCCTCTGCATCCTCAGAACCACCAGCTGATTGATATTTCCGGCGATAAAATGCAGTTACTGTATGATATGCCAGTTCCTCTGGGTGAACCTCACTATGTGGTAGCTATTAAGGCGGACAAGCTTAAACCTGCTGTTCGCTACAAGTCTGGCTGGAACACGCGTACAGACAAGCGTTCCAAGTTCAAAACCCGTGCAGGTCGTGAAAAAACTACTCGTACCTGTGATGCGAATGGCAATTGTCGCGTAGTCGTTAACGGTACCACCATCCGTTCACACATTACTCCAGAAACCATTGAAGCAGAAGTCGGTGATACTATCGAACTGCATCTGACTAATCTGGAACGTGCAGAAGATGAAACTCACGGTTTTGCTATCTTTGCTCATAATGTGAATCTGTCTCTTGAGCCTGGTGCAACCATCAGTGCAACCTTCAAGGCAGAAAAAGAAGGTGTATTCCCATACTACTGTACTGAATTCTGTTCAGCACTGCATCTGGAAATGGAAGGTTATCTGTTAGTTAAACCTAAGGGCTACAAAGCGAAAGCAGGTAGCGTGAAGGAAGGTCAGGCATATACTAAAGCTGACTATGAAAAACAGGTTAAAACCAATAATGATACTCAGGCAGTCATTAATTCAGTGGTTGGTTACATCACCAGCACTAATTATAAAGACTTCCCTGAAGTGGTGGCACTGGTTGAAGATGCAACAGACCAGTTAGGTTTTGCGGATGAAGCTAAGAAGAAAGCCGAAGCCGCAGCTGCTAAGAGTGACTGGCAGAATGCGACACTCTGGGCTGGCCAGCACTGGCAGTATCAGGTTAAAGCTGCAGACATTGGTCTGAGAGCTAAGACCTACCTGGAAGAACATGGTGCAAAAGTTATTAAAAAATAACTCTTAACCATGGAAAGTCCAAAGAGGGGGAACATTTGTTCCCCCTCTTTAGTTTATAGTTTAGTTTATAAGACCAAATTATTGATACATTTTGAGCTTTTATGTGGTATCTTTTGTGATGTTAGGCACTGAAAATGGTTGACATAGGTCATATCATTCAGTCAACATTCAGGTATATTCATGTAGGCTTGATTCAGGGCGGAAGAATCTCTTCCTGTCCTGCAATTAATGAGTCATTATTTAATAGAATTAACAGGAAATATTATGAAAAAATTATCTAAAATTGCTGTAGCGGCTGCTTTATGTGCAGGTGGTATTGGTTTTGCTTCCAGTGCACTGGCTCTGGATGGTCAGGCATTGTACCTGGACGCGACTAAAGGCGGTTGTTCTGCCTGTCACGGTAAAGATGGTAAGTCTCCTATTATGCCAACTTATCCTAAACTGGCTGGAAACAATGCAGAATACCTGTATAACCAGATTAAGGATATTCAGTCCGGTAAGCGTAATAACGGTATGACGGCAGCCATGAAGGGTATTACTCACATGACTACCGATGAAGAAAAGAAAGCAATTGCTGAATGGCTCGCTACCCAGTAACACTTTGAGTCCATATCAGGAATAGCAGCAATAATTACCCTGTAAAAATTGTGTCTATTCCTGATTGATTTTCTTGGTTATTTGTATTGTTTTGATGTTTATCAAGGTCAACTAATATTTGGTATGGCATTATGACTAAATCTTGAAAATTATGGTTCCAAGTGTTTGTTTAATATTTTAAGGGAGTTTACCTGAAATGAAATTAAAATCAGCAATAAGTATGCTGGCATTTACATCAGTTATAGCTTTAAGCAGTGCTGCTCTGGCTGTTGAAGAAATGTCTGATGAACATGCAAAAAGTCTGGGCTGGAATAAAGGTGGTGGTGAACAGGATGCTGCATTGCACCTGACTCCGGATCTGGAAAACGGCCTGGATGTCTATGAAGTCTGTTCCGCCTGTCACCTGCCCGAAGGCTGGGGTACCAAAGACGGTACATTCCCTCAGTTAGCCGGCCAGCATCGTAAGGTACTGATTAAGCAGTTAGCCGATATCCGGGCATTAAACCGTGATAACCCAACCATGTATCCATTTGCTTTACCTGAGTCCATTGGTGACGAACAGGCTATTGCCGATGTAACCGCCTATATTCAGAAGCTGAAGATGAATCCTGACAATGGTAAAGGCCCTGCAACAGCCGATCTGGAAAAAGGCAAACAATTATTCCACGATAACTGTGTCAAGTGTCATGGTGATGTAGGCCAGGGTGATGCGGATAAATATTATCCAAGAATTCAGGGACAGCACTATAAATATATGCTGAGACAGTTTGAATGGATTCGTGATGGTAAGCGTCGTAATGCCAATCCTGATATGGTTGAGCAGATCAAGAACTTTACCGATGAAGATATGGTTAATGTAATCAGCTATGTTTCCAGCATTCCGGTTCCTAAAGAAGATCTGGCACCTTCCAAAGACTGGAAAAATCCAGACTTTGACTAAAGTTTAAAAATGGCTTACTAACTTTTCCAAAGTTATAAGCTGTCTTAAAAGCTTTAATATATAGCCCTTATATTCTCGTGGATATAAGGGCTTTTTGGGTAAAAACTGAAATTTTATTATAAAAATATCGGATTATACCGATAATATGTTTTGCCGACAGTTTACTTAGACGTGTATTAGTATAAGCCTGGGGTAGGCATTGCTAATGTAACATAAAGGATCATCTCCAATGAATGATGCAAAACGTTCAACCATTATAGCCTCTTTATCAATTGCCTCTGTGCTATTGATGATTGCCATTTATTTCGTGCCAATCTGGTGGGTGGCATTAACTGCACCTAATTATCCGGAAGCCGCATTCCCTGATGGTGTTCGAATTAACTTCCATATGAATGGTGTTTTTAACGGCTGTTCCCTGGTGGTTAAAGACGAAATTGAAGAAAAAGAAGCACTGGACTGTGTGCATGAGATGGATACGATTAACCATTATGTCGGTATGTATCCTATTGCAGCCGGTGGTCCTATTGAACGCGGTTTTTCCCCGTTTTTAATTACCTTGTTGATTATTATGGTTATAGGCTTTGCCATTTCCAATCCCAAAAAACGGCGGCTATTTCTTATTGTGGCCTTTTCGGGTAATGCCGTCTGGATGACCATGACCATTTATATGCCCGGGGGAATAAAATATGAAAATGAGGGCTACCTTTATGCCCTGATGAATCAGCTGGATCAGGATGCTAATGATAAAACTCTGGGGGAAGATGTAAAGCTTGCCGATACTTCAAAGGCATTAAAGCAGCTTAAAGCCTCTCTGGCAGGAAAAGAGTACCATGAAGATACCTCAGATAATCAGGCTGATAAATCTGCGGAAAAAGCCGCTCCAATGGCTGAAAAGACCCGCCTGATCCGTGAGCTGAAAAATACCTATGAAAATGATCTCAGTAACGGCCGGGTTTCTGAACCCTGGAAAGGTAATGCATACCAGTTAATGGCCTGGCATTATGGCAAGGTGCTTGGGCGTTATTTTAATAACCAGGATGAGATTCGTCCCATGGTTAAAAATCTTAGAGTGGCCACTAATGTCGTTTATTTTGGCTTAATAGGTGCTATGCTGCTGTTAATTGTTGTTGGAACCCGACCTAAAAATAATATTATTTACTGGTTGATGATTCTGGTTCCCATGGCTCTGCCGGTCTTTTTTGTTATTGATTATTCGGCCTGGCTCTGGTGGTATGGTCATACCCTGAACTCTATGGGTGCTTTTGCTGTCAAACCCTTTATGCCGACTGTTTTTGGTGAAGGTAAAGTTGCACAATTCGCCACTTTCTCCTATCCAAGCATTGGTTTCGGCTTAATGATGCTTAATTCAATATTACTGGCAGCCATTGCTTTAATGCGTCGTAAAGAATCTTTATAATGGCTCTTTAGCAAATGGTAACAGTCCTGAATTTTATTTTTTGTTCAGGACTGTTAATAAGCTCTGGGCTGTTAATAATTTGTGACTGTTAATAGTTCATGACTGCTTGCTCAAGGGCTGTAAAGCTGCATAACATTTTATATAAGATTTATTAAACGATGATGTATCGCGTTCTCTTTATTTTACTATTCCTTTTTTCTTCGGCAATTTTTGCATCACTGCCTGCGGATAATGGAAGTCAGGCTAACAGCTCATATCCTCCCTTACAACCTCTTATCGATAAATTAAAAGAAGGCGATGTCCTTGTTATCCCGCCAGGCACTTATGCCGGTCCTGTTACTGTTAACGAGCCAGTCACTCTGGATGGTCAGGGTAAAGTAACCATTAATGCCGGCGGTAAAGGTTCGGTTATTTATCTCAGAACCGATGGGGCTGTTATTAAAAATCTTCATCTGACTAATTCTGGTGCTCATCACAATGACCTTGACTCCGGTGTTCAGGTGCGGGGTGATTTTAATGTGATTAAAGATAATATTATTGACAATTGTCTTTTCGGTATTGATTTACAGAAAGCCAAAAATAACGTGGTTAAACGCAATACCATTTCTTCAAAAGATGAAGAACTGGGTATGAGAGGGGATTCGATTCGACTCTGGTACAGTTTTGATAACAAGATCATAGATAACGTAATGAATGATGTGCGGGATATGGTGGTCTGGTATTCCAGGAATAATATTATTCATCATAATATCAGCCATCGAGGACGTTACGCCCTGCATTTTATGTATTCACAATATAATGATGTGCAATACAATGAATATTATAATAATTCTGTCGGCATATTTTTAATGTATAGTGATGGGGTGGTGATAAAAAACAATATTGTTTCTCATGCAACCGGCCCTTCAGGTGTGGGTATTGGCTTTAAGGAAACCTCGGACATTAAAGTTGAAAACAACCAGATTCTGTTCAGTTCTACCGGCCTGTCTATTGATGTATCACCGTATCAGCCAGACACGACTAATTATTTCACTAATAATCTGATTGCCTTTAACGGTATTGGGATCCGCTTTCTGGCAGACTGGAAAGATAATATCTTTAAACACAATTATTTTAAAGCCAATATAACTCAGGTTATTGTTTCGGGTGGTAAAACGGCCAATAGAAACGAATGGGATGGAAATTACTGGGATGATTATGAAGGCTTTGATGAAGATAAAAATGGTATTGGTGATACACCGCACGAAATTTATGCTTATTCCGATAAGCTTTGGCAGGATGTAGAAGGGGCGCAGTTTTATAAAGGCTCTGCGGTTCTTGAGTTAATTGATTTTCTGGAAAAACTGGCACCGTTCAGTGAACCGGATTTAATTCTCAGAGATACCATGCCCATAATGAATGTCAGTGCACTGGATGCAGAAGAAAAAGAGGCTGAAGATAAAATCAGTCAGGATGAAGAAGATAACCAGAACAGTAATGAAACCGAGCTCGAAAAACGTTTGAAAGGGTACTTACATGACTCAAGCTACTAACGATAAAGCAGAACAAAATCAAACGAGCAAGAAACCGTCAAAAAAGAAAACCATTCATCGCGGACCAGGCAGACGTGCCCAGGAAGCCAGACGCCAGTTTTTGCGTTCCGTGGCTTTAACTGTGGGTGTGACCAGTGTCTCCCTGGCTGGTTTTATTCCACTTAAAGGCCATGCCGATACTCGTCTGAAAATGCGTCCGCCGGGCGCATTGACAGAAAAAGACTTTCTGGCTTCCTGTATTAAATGCGGTCAGTGTGTACAGGTCTGTCCGGTTAACGCCATTAAACTGGATGACCTGGATACCGGATTTGGATTGGGTACCCCTTATATTGAAGCACGAGAACAGGCCTGTGACTTTTCCTGTGATGGCCTTCAATGTGTACTGGCCTGTCCTACCGGCTCCCTGACTCATGTTCTGGATTATCCTAAGGATACCCGCATGGGTATCGCCAAACTGGATAAGCCAAAAATCTGTCTTGCCGTAGCGGGTAAAGGTTTTAAGGGTATAGCGCGGGGACCTGATTATGACGGGGTTCTGCGTTATGAAGATATTGACCGCTGGAATCCGATACCACTTAAGGATCATCCTTATGATGTGGAAATCTGCGATCTGTGTGTACAGGCCTGTCCTATTGAGCAGCGCTATAACCAGTGTCAGGAAGGTAATTACCCTTCCGGAGATAAAAACCAGTGTCCTCCCAAGAGAGCCATTGGTCTGGAATTAATTGAAGAAAAAAATGGTGTCAGGCATATGAAACCAGTGGTCTATGATGGCTGTGTCGGCTGCGGGGTGTGTGAAATGATCTGCCCGACAGAACAGGCGGCTATTGTCATTGATTACAATGAAGTAACTAAAATGCCCCTGAGTCCTGAATACCTTAAGAAAAGCGAGGGACACTCATGAACCGTTCTCTTGAATCATTATTGCAATTACTGGGGCGTGCACCTCGTAAACCCAAGAAAGATGAACTTTCTCCTGAAGTACAGAAAATATACTTCTATAAAAAAGGTGAGAAAGTTACCAAGGCCCAACTGGAAGCTCTGCATGATGAACATCATAAAAATTCCAAAAACAAGTGGCGTAAACGCCGCTGGCTGACATTAATTGCCGTGAATCTGCTGTTTGTCGTGTCTTATTACTTTGATATTCAGTTACTGGAAGGGGCATTAACGGCTTCACGTTTTATGGGCTTTCATATGGCTGATTTAAATTCAGCCTTACAGGTCATGCTGGCGCATAAACAGGTTTTAATTAACCTGATGATCGGTATTACCACCATTTTTATTCTCTGGTTTATTTTAGGCGGTAGAACCTTCTGTTCCTGGGTCTGTCCTTATCATTTACTTGCTGAGTGGGCGGAAAAACTGCACCTGTGGCTGGCTGCCAGAGGACTGGCGAAAAATTACACCTTCCATCGCGGTGTCAGAACGGTGTTTTATATTATTTTTGCCCTGCTAGCCTTATTGACAGGCTATACAGTTTATGAATTTATTTCACCCACCGGTATATTGAGTAGAGCCTTAATTTATGGTCCAACTCTGGCTCTGGCCTGGGTGGCTTTTTTATTATTATTTGAAATATTTCTGTCCCGTCGTGCCTGGTGCCGCTATGTCTGTCCTATTGGTATCACTTATGGCCTGGTGGGAATATTCTCACCGGTACGTGTGACCTATGATATGACAGACTGTAAGCATGAAGGGGACTGCCGTAATGTCTGTCTGGTGCCCCATGTGCTGGATGTGACCATTAAAAATCGCAGTACTGATGTAGAAATCGGTATCGGCGCTGACTGTACCCGTTGTGGTCTGTGTGTCGATGCCTGCCCGACGAATTCACTGAATTTTGAATTCAAGGGGCTGACCCGTAAGTCTTCCAAACCGGAAGTGGAACGTTCACTGATGCCTGAGAAGAAAGAAGAACAATCCTGATGATACAATTTAATAATGTAAAAAAGACCTTTAGACGTACCGAAGTGCTTAAAGGTCTTAATCTTGAAATAACCACCGGTGACCGAATTGCACTGGTGGGTTCAAACGGGGCGGGTAAGACCACCATGATCCGTTGTCTTCTGGGAGAATACACCTGTGAAGGCACCGTTCTGGTTAATGGTCATAATCCGCGTACAGAACGTCAGCTGGTTTTAAAAGATATTGGTTTCGTACCGCAGTTACCGCCGCCTTTAAAAATGCCGGTGGGGCAGTTAATTCATTTTTCTGCCAGCCTGTGTGAATCCGATCCCCAGGAAATGATTAATGTTGCGGAACGACTGGGGCTGGATTTTGAGCAATTAAAATCCCGTCCTTTTGTTAAACTCTCCGGCGGCCAGAAGCAGAAACTGCTGATCAGTATTGCTCTTGGACGTTCAGCCAAAATATTAATCCTGGATGAACCGGCCGCTAATCTTGACCCCGATGCCCGGCATATTTTCTTTCAACTGCTGGCAGAAAAGAAAGATGAAGCCGTTATGTTAATTTCAAGTCACCGGCTGGATGAAGTGGCTTCCCTGGTAAATCGGGTTATTGAAATGGATCAGGGCCGGGTGATTCTGGATGACCGGGTGGAAGATGAAGTGGATCTCGACAGTGTGCTGAAAACAGAAATTACCATTAAACGGGTAGATGAAGCCTTTTCTAAAGCCATTAAACTCTGGAACTTTGAAACGGCTGAGAATACCCAGGATGCCGGTCAGGTCTGGCATGGAACAGTAGCAGGTCCGGATCGTCTGCGTTTCCTGGGTGTTCTTTCCCGCTATGCGGCGATTTTAAAAGACATTCATATGGAAGAACGTAAAAATGCATAAAATCACATATTTTGTACTAATTTTTGCATCGGTTCTGATTTTGCTGACCGGTTGCGGTAATAACAATCAGACTGGGCCTGTTGAAGTTAAATGGGATCGGGATGCCTGTACACGTTGTCGGATGATGCTCAGTGATCGTGATTTTTCGGCCCAGGTTCGAGTGTTTCCAGAGGGTAAACGTTCTAAAGTCTATAAATTTGACGATATGGGGTGTGCCGTTTTATGGCTTGAAGAACAACCCTATAAAAATGATCCTAAAACTGAAATCTGGGTTAATGACTATAAAACCAAAGAATGGTTAGATGCCAGAAAAGCCTGGTTTGTTAAAGGCGAAATTTCCCCCATGGGTTATGGCCTGGGCGCAGTAAAAGAAAAAACTGAAGGGGCATTAAATTTTGAGCAGGCCGTTAAGCATATTGAAGAAGTGGAAAAGAAACTCAATATCCACGGCGGTAATCTGGAACATTAATTGTATAAATTATTAAACACAAGTGAAAATTAAATGAGACATTTATGGTTAACAGCCTGGGCTGATATTATCGAGTCACTCAGGGCAAAATGGTTTATCGTGTACAGCGGTGTGTTTGGCGGTATTGTGGTGCTGCTGTTTGTCTTTGGTATAACGGAAAGCCGAATTATGGGTTTTACCGGCTTAACTCGATTATTAATTACCTACATTCAGTTAACTATTGCTATTCTGCCGGTGTTTGTATTGATTACAACGGTACGTTCGGTTGCGGGAGACAGGGAGGCCGGTGTGTTTGAGTACCTGCTGTCTCTGCCTATCTCACTGTCAGCCTGGTTCTGGGGACGATTCCTGGGTCGCTTTATTGTGGTATTCCTGCCGGTATTCCTGGCCATGATCGGTGCAGTTATCTGGACCGCCATTAAGGGAGCGGACATTCCATGGGGACTATTTGCCAGCTATACCGGATTATTACTTGCAGTCGCCTGGTGTTTTCTCGGTATCGGTATGCTGATTTCTACCCTGGCCCGTTCTGCAGATATAGCCCAGGGACTGGCCTTTGTGGTCTGGCTGACCCTGTTATTATTCCTGGATCTTATCCTGCTGGGCATTATGATCCGTGAAGGTCTGCCTTCAGAAACAGCGGTGGCTATTTCCCTGATCAATCCATTACAGGTATTCAGAACCGCCGCCATGGTATTATTTGATCCCCAACTGGTAATTTTAGGTCCCTCAGCCTATGTTATTCTGGATAATTTCTCCGAGGCTGGTTATATACTCTGGGCCATTGCCTATCCCGTATTACTGGGTACCTTCTGTGCTTCCATTGGCTATTATCTATTCAAGAAAGGTGATCTGCCTTAATTTTTTTAATTAACTGTATTAAAAAATGTCCATCTTTTTCCCCTCTCCCTATGGGAGAGGATCAGGGTGAGGGTTTCTTATGTTCAAACAATTCATATCTTTAATTTTTTTAGTATTCTTATTAACGATGTCTGTCTGTTTTGCAGAACAGGAGACAGAACAGGAGTCTGCAGATGCAGCAGTAGAAATTGACCTGGATCTGGGCGAGGAGATTAATGAAGTCTGTGCCGGCTGTCATGGTGAATTCGGCCAGGGCGGTAAAGCTGGTGAGTACCCACGTCTTGCTGGGTTACCTGCACAATATATTATACAGCAGGTTAAAAATTTCAAATCAGAAAAACGTAAAAATATGCCCATGCGTCCTTATGCTAATGACCGGGAATTACCGGATGAAGATATTCCTTCTATTGCAGCCTATTTATCACAGATTAAACTGACCAGCAAAATGCCGGAGTTTGATGAAAATACCTCGGCCTATGAAAAACTACTGATTGCAAAAAAAGTGTTTAATATTGCCAGGGTCGAGGGTGATGTTGAACTGGGTAAAGAATTATACGTTGATGACTGCAAACTTTGTCATGGTAAAAACGGCAAGGGTAAGGAAGGTTCTGAAACCCCTCCGCTGTCAGGACAATACACAGAATATATGACCAGACAGATAAAACACTTTGCCACCGGCGAACGCTGGCATGAATACGCTGAAGATCTGTTTGAAGAAATGGAACCGGAAGAAATACAGGCTATTATGGCTTATCTGTCCACTACCGATGATTAATTCAGCTTAAAAAACAATCCATTTCATTCCCCTCACCCCGGACTTTGCAATAAAAATAAATCAAGCGGGTTAGGGGCATTTTTTGTTACCATCCATTCCCTTTTTGTCTCTGGACTTATCCACTCCCTTTCATTACCCAAATATTGTTTGTCGCTTATTACTTTTTATATGTCTTTTTATGCGTTATATGCCACAAAAACTGTGTTATATCACTCACGTTTAAAAAGTAAGAATCTACAAAAGACTTTAAAATCAGTGTGTTGTGTACTGGCATTATAATTGCTAATAAGCTGTTTTGCTTTTTAAATAGTTACTTTATGGGATTAACAATGATAACAACAAAACAGAAAACACTTTACCTGGTGGTTTTATTTTCCATGAGTCCTTTTGGCTCAAATTATGCGGAAGAATACGAACTGGATATGCCTCAGATAACCGTTACCGGCACGAGGGAAGAAACACTGAAAAGTGAAGTACCGGAAACAGTGGACGTTATTGATGAAAAAGAAATTGATGAAGTCAAACCAGGGCATCCTTCAGAATTATTAAATCGTATTCCCGGTGTGCATGTAAATGTGACCGGTGGTGAAGGGCATATGATGATGATGCGTCAGCCCATTACTACTAAGCCTGTTTATTTATATCTTGAAAATGGTATTCCAACCCGCTCTACGGGTTTTTTTAATCATAATGCTCTGTATGAAACCAATTTACCGCAAGCTCAGGCCGTGGAAGTTATCAAGGGGCCGGGAACTTCTTTATACGGCAGTGATGCCATTGGCGGTATTGTTAATGTCATTACCCGACCTGCGCCGCTTGAGCCTGAGTTTGATCTGGGTCTGGAAGGCGGTGAATACGGCTGGGGCAGAATACTGCTCAGCGGCGGTAATACCTGGGGTGATAATGGCATCAGAGGTGATTTAAATATTACCCATACTGACGGCTGGCGGGATAAAACTGATTATGATCGGGTGGCTGGTACAGCCCGTTGGGATGCGGTTTTAAATAATGGCGCGTCCCTGGAAACCGTGTTCAGTGGTTCAGATATTGATCAACAGACAGCTGGTTCGTCCAAACTGTCAGAGGATGATTATAAACATGACCCTACTAAGAACTATTATGGAGTGTCCTATCGGGATGTAACGGCACTGCGTTTATCCACTAATTATGAACAGGAATTTGGTAATTCTCTGCTGACAATTACTCCATATTTCCGTGACAATGAAATGGAGTACCTGCCTAACTGGTCGTTTACCTATGATCCCAGTATTAAGAAAACAGAGAATCAGTCTTTTGGTCTGATGTTAAAACACCGAACGGATTTTGAACCCTATAGAACCCGCCTGATTGTCGGGATGGATTATGATTATAGTCCTGGAAGCCGTAAGGAACATTATTTCGATTCAACTAAAAATGCAGATGGAATATATGACTATTATATCAAGCGCGACAAAATCTATGATTATGATGTAGATTATACGGGTATTTCTCCCTATATCCATGTGGAAACTTCTCCCGTGGATAAACTAAGACTTACGGCCGGCCTAAGATATGATAATGTTGAATACGACTATGATAATCATATGTCCAGTGGTTTATTCCAGTATTATCCAGAGAGTATGCAGGGTTGGGGACCTCCTAAACCAATGAAGATTAATCGGCCGGATGATGATACTGTTTCTTTTGAGCACTGGAGTCCAAAAATTGGAGCTACCTGGGAATTTAATGAGAATCTAAACGGTTTTGTAAGTTATAGAAACTCTTTTCGTGTTCCTTCAGAAGGACAAATATTCAGACCGGGCAGTAATCAGGCCTCTCTGGATCTGGATCCTGTAAAAGTGGATAGTTATGAAATTGGCTTACGCGGTCGTCTGTTAACGAAGTTAAGTTTTGAAGCGTCTTATTATTTAATGGATAAAACCGATGACCTGGTCACTTATGAAGATCCGGTTACCGGTGATCGTTATACTACCAATGCCGGTGAAACCCGTCATAAAGGTTTTGAACTGGGGGCTGATTACCAGTTTAACAGGGAGTGGGATCTGGGTGTCAGTTATTCATGGACAAAGCAAACCTATGAGGACTGGACTGAAAAAGGCACTGATTATAGTGGTAATGAACTGCCTTCAGCACCTAATAACCTCGGTAATGCGACCCTAAATTATCGCCCTGGTTTTCTTAATGGCGGACGTATGGAGCTGGAATATTCCTATATGGGATCATATTATATGGATAATCTGAATACTGAAAAATACGATGGCCATGAGCTGTTTAATTTCCGCATTAATCACTTTGTTGATATGGGTAATAAAGACAGCCTGGAACTGTATGCCCGAGTTATGAATCTGACTGATGAAACCTATGCGACATCAGCATCCTATAATAAATACAGAGGGCGTGAGTTTGCTCCAGGAATGGAACGGA
>JALVDE010000028.1 GCA_027009375.1 Gammaproteobacteria bacterium | reverse complement strand
GGCTGACTATCTTATTACGACGATGATATCGATAAAAACAAATTGAATTTTTTTATTGAAATTCTGTCTTAAAAACAAATATAGAAATACAAACTCTATTTGTTTTATTAAGCTTAAATAAGGAGTCAGTTTATGAAAAAACCAATCATAACAGGCCTTATTTTATCACTGGGCATTATTTCCAGTCAGAGTGCTTTCAGTGATATTAAGGCAGCCGACCAGCAACCCCCTGTTACACAATCTCAGTCACCCTCTGTACAGACACAGAACACTTCATCCTGGCTGGGTGTCTGGATAGAAGATATTCCCATGAGCCTGGCCAGACATATCGCCCCTTTATTAAAAGATAATCAGGGGGTTATTATCCGCAAAGTATCACCCGACTCACCGGCTCAGGCTGCAGGCCTGCAGGAATACGATGTAATTACTGCATTTAATGATCAGGATATCTATTCACAGAAACAGCTGACTGCTCTGGTTAGAGGCACAGCACCTGATACAAAAGTTAAACTGGATATTATTCACCAGGGCAAACCCGTCAGCAAGGAAGTAATATTAAAGGCAGCGCCAGCTCAACAGCGTGCATATCATGGCCCGCAAAGACATCCCTGGCCGCCATTCGGACAACATCCAATGCCCAGACAACAGTTTGGACAACCCGGTTCAATGGGCTTACTGCCACCCCCTTCCTGGCTAAATGATCCGTTTTTCCAGCAGGGTTTTAATCAGCCTGTACCACAAAATGTACCTATGAACCGGAGTATGCCTCCAGCTCCGGCTAATCAGTCCACAAGCTGGTCAGAATCTCATTTTGAATCCATTGAAATAGAATCGACCGGTAATGACAAAGTCCGTGCGTCAGTAAAATATAAAGACAGTGATGGTAACAGGAAAGAATTTGTCTTTGAAGGTAATCAGGACGAAATCCGCAAACAGATCATGAACCAGAAAGAAATGGACGATACAAAAAAGCAGCGTCTGCTGCAGGCTCTGGATATGAGTAATACACCACCTCAGTTTCCTGAGATCCCTGTTCCTGACTGGTTCAACCAGCCACCGCCCTGGATGCGTTGATATTCTTCCCGTCCCATCTGGTTCCCACGCCACTGCGTGGGAACTGCATTGCTCATATCATTGCCAATGTTTACTATTCCGCAACTTTTATCTAGACTTTAGACATCATTCTAATAAAGCTATTTTTAAAAGAGCTAAATCTAAAAAAAGTAAAGGCATTATTTTGGAAAACCCCAGAAAAAGAATACGCATTGGCGATCTTCTTGTCGAACATAAACTGATTTCTGAGGGCCAGCTAAGTGCAGCGCTGGCGGATCAGAAAACCACCGGACGAAAACTGGGCCAGGTTCTGATAGACAATGGTTATATTTCTGAAGACAAATTCCTGGATTTTCTTTCCCGCCAGCTGGATGTCCCCTATGTCGATTTAAAACAGTACAGGTATCAGCAAGAAGTGGTACACCTGCTGCCGGAAACCCTGGCACGCCGGTATCGGGCCATTGTCCTGGCTGATAGAAAGAACAGTCTACTGGTGGGTATGGCTGATCCCTCTGATATTTTTGCCTATGACGACATTCATAAAATACTTAAGCGCCCTATCAGCCTGGCCCTGGTGCGGGAAAAAGATCTGCTTAAAACCCTGGACATTGTTTACCGTCGGGAAGATGAAATAACCTCCCTGGCAGAGGAACTGGATGAGGAGCTGTCTGAAACCGATATTGATCTGGAACAGATGGTTCAGAGTGATGATGTAGAAAATGCCCCGGTGGTACGCTTGCTGCAGACCATTTTTGAAGATGCCGTACAGGTCAATGCATCAGACATTCATATTGAACCGGATGAAAAAATACTGCGTATTCGTATGCGTATTGACGGTGTACTCAATGAACAGGTTATGAATGAAAAACGCATTGTTTCTGCCCTGGTATCCCGTCTTAAGTTAATGTCCGGACTTAATATTTCAGAAAAGCGCATACCGCAGGATGGACGTTTTCATATAAAAATCAAACAGCACTCCATTGATGTTCGTTTGTCTACCATGCCCACCCAGCATGGTGAATCTGTGGTCATGCGTTTGCTGGATCAGAGCGCCGGTATGCTGGATCTGAATGAAATTGGTATGAGTGATGACATTCTGCAGCGGTTCAGAAAAATTATTCACCGCCCCCACGGTCTGGTATTGCTTACGGGGCCCACCGGCAGCGGTAAAACCACCACCTTATATGCGGCATTAAATGAACTGAACAGCAGCGAGAAAAAAATCATTACCGTGGAAGACCCGGTTGAATACCGCCTAGAGCGTATTAGCCAGGTCCAGGTGAATGAAAAAATTGATCTGAGTTTTTCTAAAGTACTCAGAAGTACTTTAAGACAGGATCCTGATATTATCCTGATTGGTGAAATGCGGGACTCGGAAACAGCCGATATTGCTGTACGTTCTGCCATGACCGGCCATATGGTGCTGTCCACCCTGCATACCAATGATGCCATCAGCACCGTTTATCGACTTCAGGATATGGGGGTCGAGGGTTATCTTATTGCCACATCTCTGCAGGCCATTGTGGCTCAGAGACTGGTTCGAAAAATATGTGATAACTGTAAAACAGAACATGTCCCCGATGAGCATGAAAAAGTCTGGTTGCAGGGAGCCGTTAATGAAAATATCGATAATATCCATTTTTATCAGGGCAATGGCTGCCATCTTTGCAACAATACCGGATATAAAGGCCGTAAAGGCGTACATGAAATCCTGGAAATTAATAATGAATTAACCAGCGCCTTCCGGCAGGATGATGCCAACGCTTTTGTTGAACTTGCCAAACAGGCACCCGGTTACAGACCGCTGGTCAATAATGCACTGGACCTGGCCAGACAGGGGTTAACCAGTATTGAAGAAGTTCTGCGCCTGGCAGGTACCATTGAAGAACATTAAAACACAAAATAAGAGCTATTTTTAATGGCAAGATATTTTTACAAAGGCCGAACTGCTCGCGGTGAAATGGTAGAAAACGTCATGGAGGCTGTTTCAGAAGATGCGGTTGCCTCTCATTTAATGAATACCGATATTACCCCGATAGAAATCACTCCGCATAAAGAGGCGCCAAAGCAGGTTAGCCTTAAGCGCAGACTCGGCCTGGGCAAACCTAAAATTGAAGAGCTGATTTTATTTTCCAAACAGATGGCTACCCTGTTTAAAGCCGGGATCCCCATTACCCGTGCCCTGAACGGTCTGGCACTGACCACTCAAAATGAATATTTAAAAGAAATTCTGGAATATTCTGTCCGGCAACTGGAAGCCGGCAAACCTTTATCAGCTGGTTTATCAAAATATCCGGATGTTTTCCCCGGCGTCTTTTTAAGTGTGATGAAAGTCGGAGAAAGTACCGGACATCTGGATAATGCCTTTGAACAATTAGCCTTTTACCTGGAACGGGATAAAATGATCCGGGATAAAATAAAAGAGGCCACTCGTTATCCCACTTTTGTCATTGTTTTTCTGGTGGCGGCATTTGTGGCTCTGAATATTTTTGTCATTCCGACCTTCGAGGGTGTTTTTTCCAAAATGAGCCTCGAACTGCCTTATTATACTCAGTTACTGATTGCCACCTCACACATGTTTGTTAACTACTGGCCATGGATGCTGGCAGTGGTTGCTGTTCTTATTGTCGCCTTCAGACAATATGTAAACAGTGACAAAGGACGCTACAATACAGACAGAGCCAAATTTAAAATCCCTTATATTGGAGATATTTTGCATAAAGCGGTTCTGGCCCGTTTCTGCCGTTCCTTTGCCTTAACACAGCAATCAGGAGTGCCCCTGATTCAATCCTTAAAGCTGGTCTCCGATTCAGTCGGTAATACTTATGTAGCAGAAAGAGTTAACCTGATGCGTACCGGTGTTGAACGCGGTGATACCATTACCAATACAGCCACCGCAACGGGACTTTTTACACCCCTGGTATTACAGATGATTGCTGTGGGAGAAGAAACCGGTCAGGTGGATGAAATGCTGACCAAGGTGGCTGAATTTTATGAAGAAGAAGTCAACTATGAAATCAAGTTCTTAAGTGCCCAGATTGAACCGGCCCTGATTCTGATTATTGCCGTTATGGTATTAATTCTAGCCCTGGGTATTTTCCTGCCTATGTGGGATTTAATGGGAAAGTTAAAGTAAATTCAATAAATTAAGTATTTTTATTGATGTTTTTTATTAAATAACTGTATTTTTTAAAAATTAGAACTATATTTATTTACAGGACATAAAATCTAAAGTTTTCGTATTTTAGAACGCTTACAGGAGTATATATAAAATTATTAATTCAGAAAATAAATGATCATTTTATAGCGATTATTTAAAAGGTCTAATTATGAAAAAAATACAATCGAGTGCAGGCTTTACTTTAATTGAACTGATTACCGTCATACTGATCCTGGGTATTCTGGCCGCTACGGCCCTACCCAAGTTTATTGATGTTACAGATGATGCCCATATATCCTCTTTTAAAGGGGTATCCGGTGGTTTTGGTTCTTCCGTTGCACTGGCTCATGCGCAGTATATTGCCAATGGCCAAACGGTAGCTGGCCGGGTAGCGGGCTATGGTTCTGATGCTGGAGACATTTATGCTAATGCCAATGGCTGGCCGGTGGATAATAATTCTACCACCTTAGATTGTGTCGGTTTATGGAATGGCTTACTACAGAATCCACCTACTCTGGATACAAATACTGCTGCAGGCGGGAACTCAACTTTTGATTATGTATATCGAACCAATGGCACAACCTATTGTTATTATTATCCGGTGGGTACTTTTAACTGGCAGGGAGTCAATGGCGGAGTACGAGCAATACTGCAGTATTTTCCCAATACAGGACGTATAGCAACAGTTACCCCCATTCCACCTAGCTAATAATAAGCTACTAATAAGTTCCTGTGTTATTCAAACACAGGAACTTATTTACACTTACCAGATATGATGCATAAACAATTAACCCGAATTAACGGTTTTACTTTAATCGAATTAATTACGGTCATTATAATTGTTGCAGTAATTGGTATTGTCGGGGCTTCCAAATTTTTTGGTCAAACAGCGTTTAAAGAGGCTCAGGTTCAACAGGAATTATTATCTGCTCTGCGTTACGCCCAGAAAATTGCCATTGCCAGCCAGTGTCCTGTTCTTGTTAATATAGGCTCCAGTAGTTATAGCTTAAATTATGCCCTGCCCTGCAGCGGCAATGTAAAACACCCTGCCAGCCAGAACAGTTTTTCCGAAACCAGTCTCCCTGCAACAATAAGCAGTAGTTCCAGCACGTTCAGCTTTGATGCCTCTGGTAATATTTCTCCCTCTACCGGAGGATCCATCACCATTGGCAATTTTAATATCACCCTTGAACCCATAAGCGGCTTTGCTCATGAGTAAACCAAACCGAATTCGAGCCAGCGGTGTTACTCTAATTGAGCTGATTATTTCCATTGTAATTATCAGTATTGCCATTACCGGGATTATGATGTTATTTGCCGGCACCACAAGAACCAGTGCTGATCCCATGATACGGGCACAGGCTCTGGCTATAGCTCAAAGTTATATGGATGAAATTATTATGCAGCCCTGGTTTAATGACGGTGCCACCAGCGGCAGAAGTCATTATAATGAAGTCGATGATTATAATGCCATAACTTCCGGTAGTGCAGTAGAGGATCAATACGGAAATCCCATCAGTTCACTGGCACCCTATAGTGTGGAAGTTAATGTGTCTGTATGTTCAACAAGCAGTTGCAACAGTCAGCTCAGCGCCGTACAGGCCAAAAAAATAACTGTCACCGTCAGTCATTCCGGACTGGGTATTAGCGTTCCACTCACCGCATACAGGGCTAAATACTGATGTCCGTAATTATGCAAAGTAACAGGGGCTTTACGCTAGTTGAACTCATTGTAGTCATGGTGATCAGTGGTATTATTGCTATGATGCTGATGAATATTATCAGCCTGCCCATGGAAGGCTATAGCGATATGAAACGCCGGGCCGAACTGGTTGATATGGCCGAAATGACATTACACAGAATGGCGAGAGATATTCGCAGAGCCTTGCCAAACAGTATTCGTATCAGTACTGATGAACAAAGCATAGAAATGTTACACACGGTTGCAGGCGGTCGTTATAATAAAAATACCTTCGACACCACTCAGGCAATAAGCAGTATTGATCTACTGACACCACTGAGCAATAGTTCAGAAATCAGTGTCAATCCTGCTGTCAGCCTGAACAGCGACTGCGCTCAGAACGGACGTCCTGATTGTCTGGTTATTTATAACCTGGGCAATAACCAGACAGATGCCAATGCCTACCTGGGCAATAATATTTCCGCGATTAAAGCTATCAGCAATACCGCCCCCAACTTCCCCATCAGCTTTGTCAGCCATCAGTTTAAATTCACTTCACCGCAGCAGCGCTTTACCATTATTGATAAAGCACAGATCTATACCTGTAATCCGGTATCCGGTACACTTTTTATCAATGAAGGTTATGATTTTATTGACTCAGACAATATACCACCGGTTTTTCTTACAGGTAATCTGATCACAAACAAAATCAGTCAGTGTCGCTTTAAATACAACCCCGGTACATTAACCAGGCCGGCACTGGTCACTATGGAAATAACCCTGACTGACGATAATGAGAACATAAACTTACTGCATCAGGTTTTTTTAGGAAATCAGCCATGATACGACAAACCCGCCCCCGTTTAAGAAAAAAACAGATTCAGGGATTCTCACTTCCGGGAGCTATTTTTATCATAGTGGTTTTAGCCGGCATCGGGGTTGCCATGGTTAATTTAAGTTCTACCAGCAGCAGTACTTCAGCATTAAATATTCTGCAAAGCCGGGCCTATTATTCAGCTTACAGCGGTGCAGAATGGGCCATTGCCAATATTGTCAAAAACGATAATAATTATGTCTCTAATAATAACAGCTGTAATGGTGTTGACGGCCAGAGTTTTAATATAGATAACTTTAATATCACTGTTTCGTGCAATAGTAACTGCAGCAGTCCTGCTACTTGCTGCCATAACACTGTGGACTGTCAGTTGTCTCCCAGAGTCTCAGAAGTAACGGTTTCTGCCACAAGCGGCAACCTCGGGGATATTTACCGTGTCGGTCGAACAATTCAGGTGACAGTATCTTATGACGGCAGCTAATAAAAGATGGCTTTACTACTTTAATACTCTGGTTATATACCTGCTCCTGTTCAGCCCTGTGTATGCAGCCACTCTGGTCGGGCATTATCAGTTTGATGTCTGTAGCAATGCCGCATTAGGTTTTGACAGCTCAGGTCAGCAAAATGGTACACCTGACGGTACAGTCTCACTGGCCAAAACTCCACCCGCCGGAACACAGACCTGCTCTGCCGCCAATTTTGGAGGAGGTACAATAAATATTAATGGTATAGGTGTCTCCACCAATACCGGTGACAAAACCAGCGTCAGTTTCTGGATGTACTGGGATGGAACCAATAGCGTCATGCCCATTGGCTGGCAATATCATGATCTCTGGTTTTATGATGGTAATTTTGGATTTAACAGTGCTAATGGCGATTTATACGGTATAAGTTCTGCCGGCCTGGCCAATAACTGGCATCATATTACCGCTGTCTTTACCAATGGTAACCTGCAGGCCGATAAACTCTACATTGACGGGGTGTTACAGTCTCTGACACAGCTCAGAAGCACACCCAATAATGCCCGTGCTTATGTCAGCACAAATATGCGAATCAGTGGTTGGCTGGCAAATAATAGTTACCGTTTTTCAGGCTATCTGGACGAAGTCAAAATTTACAATGGCGAACTCACCCAGGCCGAAGTCACAGCTGATTATACCTATACCAGTCCTTCCTGTACTGTCTGTCCTCCTGATCCGCCACCGGTTCTGATTGGTCATTATCAGTTTGATGTCTGCAGTTCTTCCCTCCTGGGCAAAGACAGCCTGGGACTTAATGACGGGATAAATACCGGCGCTGTCAGTGTGGGCAAACAGCCACCAGCCGGAAAACCCGATACCTGCAGCGACAGTATATTTAGCGGCGGCAGCATCGATATCAGCGGTCTGGCCACCTCAACAGTACCGGGTGATAAAACATCCGTCAGTTTCTGGATGTACTGGGATGGAACGAACAGCGTTATGCCGTTGGGCTGGTATTCCTACGATCTCTGGCTGGTGGACAATTTTTTTGGCTTTAATACCGGCGGAGGTGATGTCTTCGGTATCAGTTCTGCCGGACTGACCAACGGCTGGCATCATGTAGCGGCTGTCTTTACCAATGGCAGCGTAACCGATAATGAACTCTATATAGACGGTGTATTACAGTCACTTCAGTTGTTACGGGGAACAATAAAAACATCCAATGCCATTGTGGGCACAAATTTAAGGGTTGGCGGCTGGTTGAGAAGTACCGGATACCGTTATTCCGGACGGATGGATGAGTTAAAAGTTTACAAAGGTAAAATCACCCAGGCTGAGGTTGATGCTGACAGAGCTTATACCAATGCAGCCTGTACAGCCTGCCCGCCTCCTCCACCTGCCGAATTAAAGGCTTATTATAGTTTTAATGAAAACTGGACAACCGATGTAAGAGATATTATCGGCAATTTTACCGGTCAGATCACCGGTTCAATGACAAGAATCTCAGCACCTGCCAGCGGTTTAAAGGGCGACACCTGTTATGCGGCTGACTTTAATGGCGGAGCTATTGACATTACAGGTTTGCCGTTATCAACTAACTCAGGAGACAAAACCTCTGTCAGTTTCTGGATGTACTGGAACGGCAATAATAGTGTCATGCCTATGGGATGGAACCGGCACGATCTCTGGTTTTTTAATGGCAATTTTGGATTTAATACTGCCAAAGGTGATATTTACGGGATCAGTTCTTCTTCCCTGCCCAATGGCTGGCATCATATAGCTGCGGTTTTTACTAACGGCAGTGTAATAGATAACAGTCTTTATGTAGATGGTGTTAAACAAACTCTGAGCCTGCGACGAAGCACTATTAACAATGCTAATGCTTATGTTGATCCTCACCTGAGAATAGGAGGCTGGTGGGCATCAAATGGCTACCGTTTTCGCGGCACTCTGGATGACTTTAAAGTTTACACCGGGGAAATTTCTGAAGAACAGGTACTCAACGATATGCGCGCCAACGGCTGTCTTATTGCTGAATGGCGTCTGGATGAAAACAACTGGAACAGCACCCCCGGTGAAGTAACCGATAACAGCTTCAATGCCTACCACGGGACCGCTTTTAATGGCGTTAATACAGTTTCTGCCAATACGGCCGGCGGAGTAATCTGCCGGGCCGGAGCTTTCGCGGATAATGGCTATGTGGCTATTGATACCATGGAGGACATGACAGATAGTTTTACCATAACCGGCTGGTTTAATACCAGAGACAATACTGAACGTGGGCAACGAATATTTGCTGATGACGAAAAAAATAATTCGGGCGGCTATGCGGTCAGTGTAGGAGACCCTGGGACAGGCAGGATTCGTTTTTATCACCGTAGTTTGTCAACGATCAGTCTGGACTCATCCAGTATTATTGCGAATAATCAATGGTATTTTGTGGCTGCAGTTCTGACCGTATTGCCCGGCGGACAGATCAAAAAGGAAATGTATATTTACGATTTAGCCGGCAACCTGCTGGAACATGTTTCTGATACAGTTAGTAATACCATGAATCCGGCACCCGGTAAAGCATCCATAGGTGGAGAGGTCAACGGCAGCGGTGAAGAAGGCAATCGCTTTAACGGCTACCTTGATGAAGTTAAATTATTCAGCAAGGCACTGACGGCCGCTGAAATCAGTACTATTATCAATAATGAACGGACCGGTAAAAACTGGGACGGCACTACACGCAGCTGCAGTTCATCCTGTCTGCTGGACAGTCTGGAGGTAATACAGACAGATCACGCTCTGGCCTGCCCTCAGGACAGAGCAGCTGTTAATATTACCGCACGTTGTGCCAGCGGTGTCATCAAGCAGGATTATCTGGGCATTATTAACCTGGCTTCTAACCGGGCCGGCTCTCAATTATTTGAGCAACCCATCGGTGGAACACCACTTAATCAATATCAGTTTGCCATTACTGATAACGGTGTGAAAACCCTTTATCTATACCACAATCAGGAAGAAACGGTACAGATCAGTGCCTATGATGCCGTTTCAAATGTACTGGGTATTGGCAATGCAACTGATTTCAGAGCATTTGGTTTCAGCAGCAGTCCAATTTCTACTCAGACAGCCTGTGTTGACAGCAGCACTTACCAGTTAACCGCTATTGGTCAGATACCCGGCAGTATTGATTGTGATGTTATTGAAGGCTTCAACGGCACTAAAAACCTTAAGGTCTGGTTTAATTATATTGATCCCATCAGCAATGCTGCGGCCACGCCATTAAGCTTAAATGGTAATTCTCTGCCATTAAGCGAGTCATCCACACTGGCTTTTAATTTTGTTAACGGCCACACAAATTATAGTTTAAATTACCGAGACGCAGGTCAATTAGCCCTGCATTTTAAATATGATACCGCTCCTTATAACGGCAGTGTGCATCAGCCCATGTTTTATGACAGCAATGTCTTTACCACCGTACCAGATAAGCTGTTTGTCTATGCCAGCAATGCCAGCGGAATACCAGACAGCAGTGCCCAGTGTACCGGTGTTAACTGCTCCGTCTTTAAACAGGCCGATGAGAATTTTTCACTGACCATAAGAGCCGCCTGTTCGGATAATAGTATAACCCCTAATTTCTATTATACCGGGCTGGTTAATCTAAGTTCTGATTTAAAAATGCCGGCATCCGGAGTAGGTAATATTTCTGTTAACAGTTTTAACAATATTGATGCCGGCACTAAAACCATCAATGAAAGTTTTAACGACGCCGGAATTATTACCATTAACGCTTCTCTGTCCGGTACTTACCTGGGGCAGTCACTGTCCTTAAGCAATGACAGTGACTGGATTGGACGTTTTATACCTGCTTATTTTAACATCAGTACCAACACCCCGGTGGTGGCAGATGCCTGCTCCGGCGGCAGTGGCTTTACCTATATGGGACAGGCTTTTGATTTTACTGTCAGCCCTGAATTTACCATAACCGCTAAAAGTCTGAACGGCAATACCGTTTATAATTACTCCAATAGCGGAGGCGATAACTTCTGGAAACTGGCACTGCCCACAGCCTCTGAACGCTCATATACTGATCTGAGCGGACATGCATCTATATTAAACACTAACAGCAATAGTGACATTCTGGCTCCCGGTTCCCCGCCTCAGGGCAGCGTCACTTATCTGAACAGCAGCAACTCCGATACCCGTACAGACGGATATGACGGTAGTGCAACATTAAGCATTATTGATGATTATCTAAAATACGACAGGGTTTTAACCGCTCCGTTTAACAGTGAATTCAGCTTAACATTATCAGCCCTCTCCCTTACGGATACTGACAATGTCTGTTTTAAAAACAATGCCAGTGACACAAACTGTCAGGATTATACTCTTAATATAAGCTCCTCTGCAGAGCAGCGGATGGGGCGCCTGAACATGAAAAATGCTTACGGCAGTGAACTTATTGATTTACCCGTGCCTTTATTTGCTGAATACTATACCGGTTCGGGTTTTGTCAAAAACACCGATGACACATGTACCTCTATTCAACTGACCGACCTGACTCTAAGTCACACCACACTGGAAGGCACATATACAACCTCTGCAACCATCAGTCATGATCCTTTTACAGCCGGTGATGCCGGTCTGCTTTTTGCTGCCCCGGGAAATGGCAATACCGGTTATACCGATATTCAGGTAACACCTTCTATTGATAACTGGTTATTATACGACTGGGATAATGGCGGCACTTATAATGATGCACCGGCTGCAAGAGCCAGTTTTGGTCAATACAAAGGTTCCAGGCGTATCATTTATATAAGAGAAGTGTACTAGACTCTGTTATTATTGCCTGGCCGTGTTTCTTTTTAACTGCTGGGCAGCATATTGACGGAGTTCTGCACGGATGCTTCTGGATTGCAGGGCCTGTTGAAAGGCCTGCTGTTCATTATCATATTCACCATTACTTCTATAGGCAAGTGCTATTCCAATCCATAATTCTCCCTGTTCGGGCTTGATTAGCAGGGCTTTGCGATAATAAACAATGGCTTCATCATAACGCTGCTGCCGCTGATAAAGATTAGCCAGCAGTGAATAGTAGTCCGCATTTTCCTTAACTGCTTTTAAATTATCTTCCAGTATTTTAACGGCAGAAGCAATGTCTGAAGCCATCAGCACACGTGCCCGACTCATTACTGTCCGCGTTTTATCTGCCGTTTTATTTTTCCTGACTGATTCAATTTTAACGGTAGTTTTTTTCGTTTCAGATATCGGAAGTGGTGTTTCCTGTTGTTTCAATCTTGTTTTAGTTTTAGTTTTAGTTTCAGCCTTAACAATACTGTTTTTCTGTGTTGATTTTTTGTTTATTTTTTTATGTTTAAGTACCTTATTTTGTGCAATAGTTTTATTAACAACCGGTTCAGGCACTTTACTGTTTAAAGGTTTATAAGCACTCACTGATGCTTTAGCTGGCTGATTTTTGTTTATATTATTTTGCAGTTCAACGTCTTTACTTTCTGATACTGCTGGTATTTTATCTGGTATCAATTGTGCTTCAGAGTTTGCCAATCGTTCTTCCTGAGAAGTAGGTACAGAAATATTTATTTCATCTTTATTTAACTGGTTCATATCATCCGGTAATTTAACCGGCAAATCAGCCACAGCAGTTTGTTCTGGTTCTGGCTCTAGTTCTGATTGAGTATAGGTTGTATAGATAAAAACGGAAATGGATAACAGAAGAATAACAAAAGCCGGAAGTAACCAGCGATATACTGATGGTTTACTATGAGCAATAATATTCACTTCATCAATATAATGAGAACTGTTGGCCTTTCTTTCTCTGCGTGCCTCCAGATCACGCAGCATTTGATTAATAACGCTCATAGATACGCCCAGAAATATACACTAACCGCAGTTACAATTATAAACAGAACGGACAACACTATTTTTAAACGATTAGAAGATTGATTCTGCTCTGCATAGGCATCTTCTGTATCTGCAATGGCCTGTTTCATAATGGCCGGAGATAACTGCCTCTGTCCCTTGCCGTAAGCCAGGATCAGCGCTTTATGCATAATCAGGTTAATCAGTCTCGGGATCCCACGACTATATCGATGCAGTAACTTAAGAGAAGCCATGGGCAAAAGCTCTCCCCCTCTGTATCCTGCAATCATCAGGCGGCAGCTTAAATAAGCAATCATGGTATCCATATCCAGACGACAGAGATTTATTGAAAAGCTCACTCTTTGTCTGAACTGTCGAAGATGCCTTGATTTTAGTTTTTCATCCAGTTCAGGCTGGCCGAACAATATTACCTGTAACAGCTTGCTCTGCTCAGTTTCCAGATTGGTTAATAAACGTAAAGCTTCAAGGGTTTTATCCGGCATAGCCTGAGCTTCATCAATACACAGGATAATTTTTTTATTATCCTGGTAATAAGCCATCAGTTTCTCTGTAATAAGCTGTTGCAGGGAATATTCATTGGCAGAAACCGGAAATTTAATACCCAGTTCATTGGCAATAGAAACCGTTAATGTTTTGGATGAAATATTAGGATTAGGGATATAGCAGGTAATAATATTTTCAGAGACAGTATTCAGCAGTTTTCGGCAAAGCAGCGTTTTACCGGTGCCGACTTCTCCGGTTACTTTTATAAAACCTTCACCATTATCAATTGCAATAAGTAAAGTTTCCAGAGCATCTTTAAAAGGACCCGAATCCAGGAAAAACCGGGTATCCGGAGTTAAGCTGAAAGGTTCCTTATTAAGACCAAAAAATTCACGATACATAGTTATGTGACTGGATGATGTAACAGGCTATTTATTTTTTTTATCAACAGGCAGACTACTCTAAATAAAATTGTCATTGTTCCGTTTCAGTTGTTTTTTTATCCTGACCAAACTTGTACCAGGTAGATGGTTCTTTGGTAGAAGGTCGTCCGCTGACATCATAGGATTCCAGATTTTTAAAGCGCTGTTGTGTCTCCGAAAGCGTCTGGTTAATTGCATTATCATCTTCAAGGTAGGTTGCCTTAAGCATAATAACCAGTTCAGATTTAACCGATAATTCACGTTGATGTTTAAAGGCATTACCAACAAGAGGAATATCCCCGAAAAATGGTACACTGGAGTTATCATCAGTCGCTTTGGTACTCATTAAACCGCCAATAATAACCATCTGACCATTTTTTGCCCTGATAATACTGTCAGATTCTCTGATTGTACTTTTGGCCATAGGCAGCGATATCTGCAGGTTATCTGAAAAACTAATGGTTCTGTTATCTTCTGTAACATTACTGATGGATGGATGAATATGCAGAATAATTTCACCCGTGGTATTAATTTGCGGGGTTACATCCAGTGCCACACCGGAAAAGAATGGGGTCAGTTCAACATCCGGTATTTCACTGGCACTGCCGTCAGTGCCGGAAGTATTACTGGAGTTTAAGTCAGTCACAAAAAAACGGTCAGTGCCCACTTTTATTACGGCTTTCTGGTTGTTCATGGTGGCTATTCTGGGACTGGAAAGTACCTGTACATTACCCTGTGTACCCAGCAGTTCTATCATGGCTTTAAAATCATTCAGGTCCAGTGCTAATGCAAAGACACCACCAAACGGCCCGGTTAATTCACTGCCCAGCCCGGTAAATCCACCGCCGCCCTCTACAGCCCCGGGTGCTATACCGGGAAGTGTCACATTCGTTAACAGGGAGTTAATGCCAACCTGTCCAGCTGTAATGGTTTTACCTGAACCAGGCTTACCCAGAGCCGCCCAGCTGATGCCCGCCTGAAAGCCATCGGATAATTCCACTTCAACTATTTTGGCTTCCAGAAGTACCTGACGTCCTACAATCATCTGAGTAGCTTCCAGAAATTCTTCTACTCTTGATAATTCTTCCGGCATGGCTTTAATTAAAACCACACCTGTCTGAGGATTAACCACAATTTCGCGTCCATCTTCTGTTCCGATGATAGTGCGTAAGGAATTAGCCAGTTCTTTCCACAGATCAACTTTAAATTCTGTTTTTAACTGGGTGCCAAACTTGGTATTGGCTGTTGAATTTTGCGCGCTATTATATCCTCTACCATAGCTGCTACTGCCTGAACCGGAAGATGAACCGCCGAGATTATTATTAACCGTTTTGGTAATTTGTCCTGAGCTGACATCAATGGATGATGAACCCTTTCTGGATAAATTCAGGTAATTGATTCTAAACAATTTGGTCTGCAGTGAGTTAGGATAAACAAAATAATTTTTGCCTTTTTTCTTATAATCAAAACCGTAAACCTCACGTACAATATCCATTACCTCATCAACCGTCACATTTTTCAGGTTCAGGGTAATATTGGCCTGCACGCCCGGATTAACAATAATATTAAAGGGCGTATCTTCCACCAGGCCCATATAAAATTCTCTGGCCGGCAATTCATTAACAACAACATTAAAGCGGTTTTCCTGAGGTAGCTGGCTCGCCACAGGAGGTAAAAGGGCATTTAATACGATTTCATGTTCTTTCTGGGTATCAGCAACAGAAATCGGCTTTTGCGGCTGTTCAGCTATTCTCTTATTCTCTTCAAGCGCTTTATCAAACGTCTGATCCAGTGTTGACAGATCTCTTGCCGGAGGTAATTCTTTTTCCAGTGCACAACCGCTGATAAGCATCACTATAAGGCTGAAAGAGAATAACAAATATTGAAAATTTGAGACTTTATTTATCATCAGGCTACTTCTTGTACCTCTTGAAGGACGGTATAATTGAAATTTTTTTAAGTTCACCATTAACAAGCAAGTCAACACTGGTCGTATTAATTGCAATAACCTGGGCATCTTCCACCCATTCTCCAGTACTTACCTTTTGTCCATTAATGGTGGCCAGTCTTTTTTTAGAATTCGTATAGATTTGTGAAACATTAAATTCGCTTTTCTGTATATCATTTGAGTTCACTGAAAGTTTTTTTGCATATAATGCAGGACGGGTTGGATCCGTTAACACCTCCTGAGCATTAACAACGGCTGCAGCTGACAGACAGAACAAAATTACAGAATAATGTTTATTCATACACTTGTTCATACGCTTAGCCACCCGTCTTTCAGGCTGAAAGTATGCACTTTAATATAGACCCTGACAACGGGGTATTCCTGCACGTCCATTTTGACGTCATCCCAGAATATTTTCCACTGTAATGCTTCGAGCTCCTGTAAATAGTCCAGTATATCCAGATAGGCACCCTGTAATTCCATCTCCATAGAATGTCGATAGATCCCGACCAGATCAGGATCAATAGCTTCTTTCTGATCGGTTTTTTTCTGAGTGATAAACGGTTCTGCCTCCAGGTTATTTATCTGAATCAGTTCAAGCTTATGGTTTTTTTGCAGTACATCATTTAATAAACCAGCCATTTCTTCCGGGGCCACCCTGCCCTGCAGGCGTTGACTGATCTGGCTATTAAAATTGTTAATTTTCTGTTCTACCTGGCTGATTTCACGCACTAACTGTTTGCGTCTGGATTGAGCCAGTAAATCAGAGGCTATCACACGGCGCTTTTCCAGATCAGACATTTGTTGCTTTATGGTCTGTAACTGCATATTTAAAGCGGAATTGGTTTTTATTATGGGAGTAATTAATAAAGTATCCCAGGCAATATAAATAACCGCCAGAAATCCAGTTAAAACAAGAATCCGTTCCCGGGTTGATAGCTTGTTAATTAAATCATTGATTATATTTAACTGTTTATTCATATTGATTCAACTTTAAGGATTCTGTGAGTTTTCAGAGGTTTCTGTTTCTGTCTTCAGAACAAAATTCAAAACCGGTTTTTTATCGTCACGTTGTGCTTTAAACATGCGAAAATTAACCCCCTGAAAGGCAGATTCATCTTTCAGTGAACTGACCAGTTCAGGCAGACTCCGGGCATCGGTTGTCTGCCCTTCAAGTAATATTTCTTTACCACCTGAATAGACATTAATGGTATCGAACCAGACGGTTTCCATGTTTTTTCTAGCCAGTGCAGCAAAATAACTGGACAGACCTTTACTATTACCGCTGACCATACTGGATAGTTCATCCAGCGCTCTTTGTTTACTGGCATACACTTTTTTCAGATAGGCCAGCTGTTGTTTATCCTTTTTCGAATCCGTTAACTTACTGACGGTCTGTTCCAGCTTTTCCACTATTGCCTGAGTTTGTTCGCTCTGCATTCTTAATTCGTTAATATCTGTCTGAATCTGTTCTTTTTTCCAGAGCAGCACAACATAGAAAGAAACCATTAACAGCAAGGTAATAATAACCACAACCAGCATTGCCCGGGCTGAAAAAGGATCACTGACTGAGGCATCATCGGGTTGATATAAGTTAATCTGCTGCTGCATATTTTCTGTCAGCCCTATACTTCATCCTGGCGTAATGCCAGACCAATTGCATTAAAACACTGAACCTGCAGAGAATTTTCCAGAGCGGCTTTAACACTGAGGTAATGATTAAAATCCAGAATCTCTGTTTTTATACCTAACATTTCATGAATATAATTTATAACGTCATCTGCCTGAGGTTCCATTGGAGCAAAAACAATTTTCGTGACAGGCCGCTGATTAAAATGACTGACGTAATAATCCAGTGAACGTTGAATTTCCAGAATCAGTTCATCAATAATCGCTTTGCTGCGTTCAGAAAGTGCTGCAGACTCCTGCTCT
>JALVDE010000027.1 GCA_027009375.1 Gammaproteobacteria bacterium | reverse complement strand
CCACCTGAGCATAACGGTTGGTCGGAATACCGCCCATAGTATAGTGTGCTGTTGGAAACACCGGCATGGGCGCTTCGATGGGATCAATCCCCAGAAATGTCAGGCTAATATCCCGAATCCCCGGCAGGCGTTTTTTTATCACCTCCGGATCCAGATGATCCACTTTTAACAGGACATGATCCTTATTCGGTCCGCAGCCCCGCCCTTCTCTTATTTCAACCGCAATGGCCCGGCTGACCACATCTCTGGAAGCCAGGTCTTTGGCATGAGGCGCATAACGCTCCATAAACCGTTCACCTTCGCTATTAACCAGATAACCGCCTTCACCGCGCACCCCTTCACTGATCAGCATCCCCTTACCGGCGACTCCGGTGGGGTGAAACTGGAAAAACTCCATATCCTGCAAAGGAATACCTGCCCGTAAAGCCATAGCCAGTCCGTCACCAGTATTGATACTGGCATTAGTATTGGTTCTGAATAACTGCCCGGCTCCTCCGGTAGCAATGAGCGTAGTTTTGGCTTCAATAATAATTTTTTCACCGCTCTCAATATCAAAAGCCAGCGCCCCCAGTATATCGCCCCGCTCATTTTTGAGTAAATCCACGGCAAAAAATTCATCAAAAAAATGAGTTCTGGCATTAATATTCTGCTGGTAGAGGGTATGGAGCATGGCATGACCGGTTCGATCCGCTGCGGCACAGGTACGGGCTGCCTGTTCACCACCAAAGTTCTGACTCTGGCCGCCAAAGGGCCGCTGATAAATCCGACCGTTTTCCAGACGGGAAAACGGTACTCCATAATGTTCCAGTTCAATAACCGTATTAGGGGCCGCACGGCACATATATTCAATGGCATCCTGATCGCCCAGGTAATCGCTGCCTTTTACCGTATCATACATATGCCAGTGCCAGTGATCATCCGTGACATTACCCAAAGCGGCATTAATTCCACCCTGAGCCGCTACCGTATGAGAACGGGTTGGAAACACCTTGGAAACCACCGCCACCGTAGCTTCAGCCTGGGACAACTGCAATGCAGCCCTTAGTCCCGCGCCACCGGCACCAATGACCAGAGTATCAAATTTTCTTTTGGCAATCGTCATTACAGACTTTCTCCGGAAATATTAAAGTTATCATTAAACGGTCAGTGTCAGGGAAAACAGAATTTTCAGCAGATAGAGGCCTGAACTGATCAGAAACAGACTGATAAGGGTCAGTACCAGTAAACGAAGTGCATCATGGGATATATAGTCAATAACGATATCGCGCATTCCCACCCAGGCATGGTAAGCCAGAGTCAGAAAAAACAGACCGGTAGCCGTATTCATCAGCGGATGAGATAGCCAGTCTCTCCATTGCTGATAATTCAGGTTTTCAGAAAATAACACAACACCCAGTACATAGAGGATATACAGCGCCATAAATACACCGGTTAAACGCTGTAACAGCCAGGCCTGCAGGCCTTTTGCCTGATATGACATTCAGTCAGACTCCTAACATATATTTAGTCAAAATTATTACTCAAAATAAAAAGAAAGCCACTATCACAGTAACCAGAACACCCAGTATCATTACCAATAAAGCCGATTTCTGAGCCATCTGCCGTTCAATACCAATATCCAGATCCAGCAGAAAATAGCGGATGCCGGCAATAAAATGATGTGCCAGTGCCCAGATAAATATCAGTATTAGCATTTTTAGCCAGATACTGTTTAAATCATTTTTAACCTGCAGAAAACCGCTTTCACTGGACAGGGATAATTGCAGCAGGTATAAAAACCAGGGCAATGCCAGGAATAATAAGATACCGGCCGCCCGGTGACCCACTGACATGACTGCCGACAGGGGAAAACGGACGCTCAGAAGATTCAGGTTTTTAGGCCGACTTTTAGTAGAACGAACAGCAGAATGAACACTTGAATGCATTGAAAATTCTCTTGAATGACATTATATGTCTAAAGCATATACCTAAATGAGAGTAGATCAACAAAATGACGAATAAATGGATCGATTATTTAACTGAAACCGGCATTAATTTTAACTCAGACAGAGAGGTAATCAATAGTTCCACCTCAGGTCTCCCTGAAGCGGAGCTGTATCTGACCGATCTGTCCTGGCTGGGCATCATGGAAGTCAGAGGTGATGATCGACTGACCTATCTTCAGGGGCAGTTAACCAATGATATAAATGCCGTCAGTTCCAGCCTGTCTCAGCTTAGTGCCCTGTGTACACCTAAAGGCCGTATGCGTGCCCTGTTCCATATAATACAGAACACTATACAGAATGAAGACAGTCTGTTACTGCAACTGCCATACTCACTACTGGCAGAAAATATCAGGCGTCTGAAAATGTTTATTCTCATGAGCAAGGTCGAACTTAACGATGTCAGCGATGATATTATAAAAATCGGTCTGGCTGGAAAAAATGCCAGACAGGTGTTGCAGAATGCCGGATTTACCATTCCTGAGCAGACCAATATGGTCACTCAGCACAATAATATGCTCCTGCTGCGTCTGGCCGGAGATATACCGCGTTTTGAATGTCTGGGTTATTTTGATGCCATTCAAACTTTATGGGACTCATTAACTGAGCAGGCAGAACTGCTTTCTACTCAACAATGGCGCCTGCTGGATATTAAAGCCGGCATACCCAATGTTTTTCCTCAGACCGCTGAAAGTTTTATTCCTCAAATGGTCAACTTGCAGTTCCTCAATGGTGTTAATTTCAAAAAAGGCTGTTATACCGGACAGGAAGTCGTCGCCCGCATGCAGTACCTGGGCAAATTAAAACGCCGCATGTACCTGGCAGACTGTCAGAGTGAAACATTACCCGAACCCGGTGCCAGCCTCTATTCCGCCTCCTCCTCAAGCGGCCAGGGTGCCGGTAATATTGTCGATGCACAATTCTCCGCCCAGGGAGAAGTAACTCTGCTGGCCGTTATCACCAATGATGCCGTTGAAAAGCAGGATATTTTCCTGGATGAGGCTATGCAGCAACCGTTAACCATTCAAGAACTACCCTATGCAGTCAACATTGATTAAGTTAACGAAAAAAGATTGATTCTTATTTAACAATGGGGATAACTAATTAAATACATGACTGTTATCCTCATCGTTTTTCTCATAATCATCCCATTTGGATTTAACCTCAAGAATTTTGTCCTGAATCTGGACAAATTTTTCAACCACTTCAGGATCAAAATGACTTCCTGCTTTTTCACTAATTAATTTAATGGCTTTATCAACCAACCAGGCTTTTTTGTAGGGACGATTCATAGTCAGGGCATCAAAAACATCGGCTATAGCAACAATACGGGCAGTTTCAGGAATATCTTTACCTGAAAGACCTTCAGGATAACCACTGCCATCCCAGCGTTCATGATGATAAAGAGCAACTTCAGCAGCCATCTGAAATAATTCACTTTGACATTTTTTAAGAATACTGTGACCGATAGTCGTATGGGTTTTCATAATTTCCCACTCTTCGGGTGTTAATTTTCTAGGTGCTTTGAGTATATTATCAGGAATGCCTATTTTTCCGGTATCATGCATAGGAGCAGCCAGTTCTAACAAGTTTGTCCGCTCAATAGGCCACCAGGCCAATGCTTTAGCCAGAGTGCTGGCATAATCAGCCATTCGCCAGATATGGACACCAGTTTCAGTGTCATTATAATGACCGGCTTCACCTAACATATAAATAGCTGCCCGTTGAGATGCTTTAAGATTACGTGTACGTTGTGCCACTGTCGACATACAGGAACGATGTTGGTCAGCCAGTTGTAAGTGGGTTTTAACACGAGCCTTGACCAGTGCAGGCTTAATGGGTTTGCTGATATAATCTACAGCACCTACACTAAAACCTTTTTCTTCATCTTCAGTGTCATTTTTAGCTGTAACGAAAATGACAGGAATATTTGCTGTTTCAGCTTGTGATTTTAAATATCGACACACATCATAACCATCCATTTCCGGCATCATGATGTCCAGCAGAATCAAATCAGGCACTTCTTTATTAATGCTTTTAAGTGCAAGCTGTCCACTGGTTGCCGCGCGAATACGGTATTGTTTAGAAAGAACACCTTTAAGAATATCAATATTAAGCGGGGTATCATCAACAATTAAAATTGTTGGTTTAGGTTTTGTTTCTATTGTTGTTGTTTCATTTTCCATTAAATAATCTCGGATCAGGAAAAACTAATTTTATCCAGTTCTTTAAGAGCCTGTTCAAAATCATACCGTTCTAAACAACTGGCTATGTTTTTTAAATGTTTTTCTACTGCTTTATTATTTATACCAGAACAAAGCTCTGCTACCCTCCCTTCCACCTCTGTATCAGAATTTTGTAGAAGCGTCCTGATTTCTTCCAGTTTTTCGGCCACCTCTTGATCTGTAAAAGAGTTATTGTTTTTTTCACTTTCCGTTGCCGAAAGTAATTCCAGTTCATTAAGAACAGACCTGAGCTGATCAAAAAAATGGATCAGAGATGGCTCAGAATCCGGGATATTATTATCTGTTTTTTTAATTACCTGTTCCAGCTCCTCACTGGCTTTCTGCAATTTAAAGGCCCCGATATTTCCAGCAATACCTTTAATGGTATGAATAATTCTCCTGGCTACTTCCATATCATTTTGTGCCAGAGCAGAGTGTAATTCCTGTTCCGTATTTCCATGATAATTAACGAACGTCATTAACACCTCACGATAAAGTACCTCATCATTATCAAGCAAGTTTAATCCTATGCTGGGATCTATAAAGGAAAAATGAGGTAATTGTGGTGCTTGTTTATTATCTGTAGAAGCCACTGAATCAGTAGGTGTAGTATAATCAGTATTATCTGAGGAAAGGTTTTTATTTACAGGCTTGATCCACTGACTTAAGGTATAAAATAAATCTTTAACATTAATAGGTTTGCCAATATGATCATTCATTCCTGCATCAATAACCTTTTCCCGATCACCGCTCATAACATTTGCAGTCATGGCAATAATCGGTAGTTCTGCCATACCCTCCATTTTTCTGATATGTTGAGTTGCAGTATAGCCATCCATAACCGGCATCTGACAGTCCATTAAAATGCCATCATAAGACTGACTGGAAAGCATATCCAGTGCCTCCTGACCATTTGAAGCAACCTCTACATAAATACCATGAGATGATAACAGGTCACAAACAAGCTCCTGATTAAATGAATTGTCTTCTACTAATAATAAATGCGCACCATGTATATTTTGAGCCAGCCTGGCAATATCAGATTCTTTATTAAATGTTGGAGGTAAATTTTTCTTTTTATCATAGTGCATAAGACAATCCAGTAAACTGGATGGCGTTACGGGTTTGGTCAGTAAAGCTTTTAAATGAATATCTTCAGCCGCATTAAGTGCATCATTGCGCGCCAGAGCAGTTACCATAATAATAGCCGGAGCATTTTCTTTATCTGTCAGTTCCTGAATTTTTCGAATGGTTTCAACACCATCCAGTTCTGGCATATGCCAGTCCATAAATATCAAATCAAACGGTTTCTCTTTTACACTATTCATAAATGTCTTAATAGCTTCAATACCTGAGGAAACACAGGATACCTGAATGCTTAATGTGCGTAACATTTCAGACATAATATCTCTGGCATTGGCATTATCATCTACGACCAGTGCTCGAGTTTCAGCAAGGGGTTTATCAGAAAAGGATAAACTAATATCTTCAGGTTCAGCTGGGGAATCATGTTCCTCCTGACATTGAAGCTTAACAATAAAATGAAATGCACTTCCTTGACCGGGTGTACTTTCTATCCAGATTTTCCCATCCATGAGTTCTACCAGATGCTGAGAAATCGACAGACCAAGCCCAGTACCCCCATATTTTCTGGTAATGGAAGTATCTGCCTGAACAAAAGGTTTAAACAATGTTTTCACTTGCTCAGACGTCATACCTATACCCGTATCAATAACTGAAAATTGCAAGCTCACTTCCTGCTTGCTTTTTTTCAGACATTTAATGTCTATTAGAATATCTCCTCCAGCATCTGTAAACTTAATCGCATTACTGCCCAGGTTAATTAATATTTGTTCTAATCTTAATGGGTCACCAATCAGGGCACGAGGTATTTCATTTTGAAAATGAAATAACAACTCAATATTTTTTTCTTCTGCTTTCAGAGCAAGTAGATTAACAATGTTATCAAGAACCTCTTCAATCTGAAAATTTACTGACTCCAGTTCAAGATGTTTTGCTTCAATTTTTGAATAATCTAAAATATCATTAATTATTCTTAATAAAGACTCCGCTGAACGATAAACTTTTTCAATATAATTGCGATTATGAGCATCCAGATTACTGGTCAGGGCAAGATATGACATCCCTAGAATGGCATTCATAGGCGTACGGATTTCATGGCTCATATTGGCCAGGAATTCACTTTTGGCCTGATTCGCTTTTTCTGCTTCTGCCCTGGCCTTCACCAGTTCTTTGTTAACTTTGTTTTCTTCTGTTACATCACGAAAAACGGTACTGTATTGTTTTTCACCGTTAATCTCAAACTCCCCTACATTTAATGAGATATCAACTTCCTTACCATCTTTACATTGAGCACGTAAGGGTCTGGTATTACCAATCACTTTTGAATGTAGATCCTGAGAGATTAGCATTTTTTGCATCAGTCCAAAATGTTGCTTGCGAATATTATTGGGTAAAATCATTTCCAGTGACTGTCCCTTCAGTTCATCTGTCGAATAGCCCAGAATACGCGTTACTGCATTATTAGCAGATAAAATAACACCTCTTGCATCGACTATTAACAGACCATCCCCTATCGTCTCAATAATAACCCGTTGACGTTCTTCATCACTCTGAATTCTTTTTAAAGAAGCTTCAAGCTCAGTGCGCATAGTATCAAAAGCACGGGTAAGCTCACCTAGTTCATCATTCCTCGGTGCAGGAAGTTCAACCTGAAAACTGCCTCTGGATAATTTGTTTGCTGCTTTTTCCAGCTGTTTTAACGGCAGGTATAAGATTTTTTGGATACTTATCAGACTCACCAGGAAAAACAGCCCCATAATGCCTATAAGCATCAGAACCAGCTGATTTTGTAAATAAACAGCTTTATCTTTTGCCCTGGTCCAGTCTACCCATAACTCAATATGCCCTAATGAAATATCTGATGTCTTAATTGGATAATTGATCAGAAAAATATTTTTCTGATCAATTTCAGACTCTTTAGTAGAAAAAAGTGGATATATTTTTTTTCCAGCATCATCATATAAAAACAGTTTATGCCAGGTTTCACCATGAATTTCCAGTTGTTGATCCAGTTCAGAAAAAAGAACCGCAAAATCATTTTCCATCATCGAACGCATGATATCTGTCGAAATAGATTTCAGAATCTCTGTGTTTCTTACTTTAAACTCTTCCCTGGCATTCTCTAATTCTAATGGAACCCAGACAAATTGCATATAAGCTATAAAAATTAAGAAACCAATTAAGGGTGGTAATAATAATTTGGTTTTAATATTCACTATTTATCTTACCTGGAGGTATAACGATCTAGCTTTAAGGTATTAAGGATTTTATAATCCTGCATTTTTGCCGTTCCCACCTGTTTTATTGGAATTTTTTCTAATAATTTTTTACCACTTGTAGTTTGGCCCATTTTTAGAAATGCTTTTTTAACGGCATCCTGAACCTCCTTAGGGACTGAAGGAAGAACAGCTAAAGGATGTGGAGCAACTTTGCGTGTAGTATAAATAATTTTTAGTAATTTTTGATAAGACGGTTTCAGATGGTTAAAGGTCTTCTGAACACCTCCTCCAGCACTGGCTTTGCCTAATATAACATTAAGATAAACCGAGTCATGGGTTTTTACATATTCAGGATGAGTGATAACAGCAAATTTATCCTTTAATTCCTGACGCATTAATAAGGATGCTCCCAGCGCATTGGGTGAGGGATAAGCAACCACCTTATTTTGCAATTGATGAATATCCTTAATGTTACTGTCTTTACGAACAACAAGCACCCCGTATAACTGCCGTCCATGGTCACGTATCAATGGAATATAACCCGCTGAGTTATTGGCTATAATAAGATGATAAGGATTCATATAGGCAAAATCGAACTGTCCTTTTTTAAATTCTTCCTCAAATTCCGGTATATTGGGCGCTCCCCGTAGATTAAAATGATAACCGGTTTCCAGCTCAAGTTGCTTGAGTATTGGACGCCAGATAGCATGTAAACGTTTAACTTCAAATTGAGGCACTACTCCAATAGTGTATACCCGAGTATGGTTTTCAGAAGCGATACATGGGGAAATTATTAATAACAGGAAAGAAAAAAGGAAAGCTTTTTTGATGTGCCGTTTTATATGATAATATATATACATTATCAGAATTAACCTTTTAAAATAATAAACTTACATTAACTTTATAATTAGTCAACAGAACTGAAATTGTCAAGTAAACCATAAAAACAGGCATTATAGTTGATATCACAAAACTTTATGCTATAAATAAGATAAGTTTTTGATTATTAACAAATTGAAGAAGGGGTTACATTGAGCAACAAAGTTCTTGAAGATAAATTTTACGTCGCATTACTGGATGACCTGGAAAAACAGAAACTGGTACTACCTACCCTGCCCGAAATTGCACTGAAAATCCGTGATGCGGTATCTGATGAAGATGCCAGTGCCAAACAGATAGCAAAAGTTATTTCTGAAGACCCGGCCATTTCTGCCAGGATGATTCAGGTAGCGAATAGTCCATTACTGCGCGGCAGTCAGAAAACCGAAACGGTGGATCAGGCCATTACTCGTATGGGACATGCTCTGGTTAAGTCCATGGTCACCACCATGGCCATGGAGCAAATATTTCAGGCGACTCACCCGCTGACAGAAAAATACATGCAGTCTATCTGGTCCCAAAGTACCCAGGTGGCCTCTATTGCTTCAGTTATGGCCAGCCATTTTACCAAACTGAAACCTGATCAGGCCATGCTGGCCGGTCTGGTGCATAATATTGGCGCTTTACCCATCCTGACCCGTGCTGAAGAAATTCCGGCCCTGTTACAGGATGAAGAAATTTTTGCCTCCCTGCTCAAACGCCTGTCCGGTCCTATTGGCGCTTCCATTATGGAAAGCTGGAACTTCTCTGAAGAGATGGTCAGGGTTGCTAAAGAACACAGCAATTACCGCTATAATAGCGATGCAGTTGATTATGTCGATGTGGTTATTGTAGCCAAACTGCAAAACCTGGAAGGTACCGATGATCCGGATGCCCAGATAGACTGGAATACCATTCCATCTTTCTGCAAACTGGGTCTTGCAGGTGAAGTTGAAATGGTTGAAATTGAAGACATTGTAATGGAAGAAATTGAAATTACCCAGCAGTTGTTTAATTAATGTGCATCCAAAAATTGCTCAACTCTTAAGTCCCCCCTTTTTCAAAGGGGGATAAAGTATTTTATGCGGGCACGATGCCCGCACTCCCAGGCTTTAAGACGATGCTTCCGGTCTCATATGAGGGAATAACAGCACATCACGTATTGAAGGCGCATCGGTTAACAGCATAACCAGACGGTCAATGCCGATACCTTCACCGGCTGTCGGCGGCATACCATGTTCCAGAGCCACGATATAATCTTCATCAAAATGCATGGCTTCATCATCCCCGGCTTCTTTTTCTTCCACCTGCTTTCTGAAACGTTCTGCCTGATCTTCCGGATCATTTAATTCAGAAAAGCCATTGGCCAGTTCCCGGCCGCCCACAAAGAATTCAAAGCGGTCCGTAACAAATGGATCGTCATCACTGCGTCTGGCCAGAGGTGATACCTCGGTTGGATAGGCGGTGATAAAGGTGGGATCCATTAAACGGTGTTCCACTGTTTTCTCAAAGATTTCTATCTGAACCTTGCCCAGACCATAGCTGTCCTTAAGCGGGATCCCCAGAGATTCAGCCACCTGACGGGCCTGCCCTATATCATCCAGCTGGGCTTCGGACAACTCGGGATTAAAGTGCAGAATAGATTCTTTTACACTCATACGAGTAAATGGCTTACCAAAATCCACCGTCATACCCTGGTATTCAAAAGCGGTTTTACCTAATACCTCGTTGGCCAGGCCGCGTAGCATTTCTTCGGTCAGATCCATTAAATCCCGGTAATCCGCATAGGCCTGATAAAACTCAATCATGGTAAATTCAGGATTATGCCGGGTGGACAGACCTTCGTTTCTAAAGTTACGGTTAATTTCAAATACCCGTTCAAAGCCGCCCACTACCAGACGTTTTAAATACAGTTCCGGGGCAATACGCAGATATAACTCCATATCCAGGGCATTATGATAAGTCGTAAAAGGACGGGCTGTGGCGCCGCCTGGGATGGCCTGCATCATGGGTGTTTCCACTTCCATAAAGTCTTTCTGGATCATAAAATTGCGAATATAATTTATGATTTTTGAACGCAGGATGAACGTCTGTTTGGTCTCATCGTTCATAATCAGGTCAATATAACGCTGACGATAACGGGTTTCCTGATCGGATAAGCCCTTAAATTTTTCCGGTAAGGGACGTAGTGACTTGGTCACCAGTTCCAGCTTGTCCACTTTAACAGACAGTTCACCGGTTTTGGTTTTAAACAGTACCCCTTCGGCACCGATAATATCGCCGATGTCCCATTTTTTAAACTGCTCGTTATAAAAGCCTTCGGGCAATGAATCACGCTGGACAAATAACTGAATGGTACCGGACATGTCCTTGATGGTCGCAAAACTGGCCTTGCCCATAATTCTCTGCAACATCATGCGGCCGGCTACAGCGGCACGGATATTTTTTTCCGCCAGTTCTTCCTTGGAATACTGGTCGTATTGAGCATGCAGACTGGCAGCCAGTGAATCACGACGAAAATGATTAGGGAAGGCATTGCCCTTTTCCCTGAGCTGAGCCAGCTTTTCCCGGCGCTGTGCAATCAGCTTGTTTTCATCGACTATGGCTTGTTCATTTGTTTCAGATTCGGACATCAACTTATCTCACTTGATAATAACGTATTAGTTACAAAAATTATAAATTGGACTTCAGGGACGCTTCTATAAAAGGGCGCAAATCTCCGTCCAGTACTGCCTGGGTATTGGACGATTCCACTCCGGTACGCAGATCCTTAATCCTGGACTGATCCAGCACATAGGAACGGATCTGACTGCCCCAGCCGATATCGGACTTGTTTTCTTCCTGTTCCTGCTTCTCGGCATTGCGTTTCTGTATTTCCAGTTCATACAGCTTGGCCTTAAGCATTTTCATAGCTGCGGCCTTATTCTTATGCTGGGAACGGTCATTCTGACACTGCACCACCACATTGGTAGGCTCATGGGTAATACGAATGGCTGAATCGGTTTTATTCACGTGCTGTCCACCGGCTCCGCTGGCCCGATAGGTATCTATACGCAAGTCTGCCGGATTGATTTCTATATCAATATCATCACTGACTTCCGGATAAGCAAACACCGAAGCAAAGGAAGTATGGCGGCGATTACCGGAATCAAAGGGTGATTTACGTACCAGGCGGTGAACTCCGGTTTCTGTTCTTAACAGGCCAAAGGCATACTCACCAGTAAACTTGATGGTAGCGCCCTTAATACCTGCTACATCCCCATCGGTCACTTCCAGTACTTCGGTTTTAAAACCTTCTTTTTCACCCCAGCGCAGATACATGCGCAGCAGCATGCTGGCCCAGTCCTGTGCCTCGGTACCGCCGGAACCGGCCTGAATATCGATAAAAGCATTATTGGCATCCATTTCACCGGAAAACATACGTCGAAATTCCAGCTCAGAGACTTCCTTTTCCAGTTCATCCAGTTCGTCAATAATGTCCTGAACGGCTTCTTCGTCATCTTCTGCCAGAGCCATTTCCAGCAGTTCATCAATGTCAGCAAGGCCATTAAACAACTTGTCCAGACCATTAACAATTTTCTCCAGAGAAGCCTTTTTCTGGCCTAGCGCCTGGGCATTTTCAGGATTATCCCAGACCGTAGGTGATTCCAGCTCCAGATTGACTTCTTCCAGTTGTTCCTTGCGGGCATCATAGTCAAAGATACCCCCTAAGCAACTCAGTACGTTTGCGGATATCGATAATTCTGGATTTCAGGCCTGTTACTTCTATCATAATAACTGAAACACTAATTCACTTTAAATTGAAAACCCGTTATTTTACACTAGAATTATGGGTTTTCTTAGACTTTTATAGAACAATTATTCATTTATTTGGAAAAACCGTATTTTTTACAGCTTTTTTTAAACGATATAAATGAAAATCATAAATTTAGTTCTATAATCTAAGACAACGCTTTGAATAGTTTAATAAAAAACAACAAAAAAACCTAAGGCTTAAAGGAATTATCATGCCATCTACCATCAGTTCATCTTCTGCCAACCCTGATCTTGACTGGAGTCAGTTAAAAGAGACAGTGGTGATGCTTAATCTGGCCATTGCCCAGATCAAGCAGTCCATGCATGAAGGCACCTCTTCGGTGGATACCCTGGCTCATTCTTTTACGGCACTGGCCACTAATCTAAGTGAAATTCAGAATACTATTGCACAGGAAAATATTAATAATGAATCTTTAAGCAACCTTGTTACGGACTCCAGCACAAAGGTACATGCTGCCATTATTGCTTTTCAGTTTTACGATAAGTTATCCCAACGTCTGGATCATGTCAGCCACAGTCTGGATTCCCTGACTAAACTGATTTCTGATCCAGCCGCCTTATATTCCCCACCGCAATGGCTGGCTCTGCAGGAAGAAATTCGCAGTAAATATACTATGGAAGAAGAACGTCGGTTATTTGATAAGGTTTTATCAGGCACCCCCATTGAGGAGGCTCTGGAAGAATTTAATCAGGCGACTCAGAATAATAACAGTGATGATGATATTGAATTGTTTTAATTTGCAGTATTATATTCCGAAATAAACCCGGCAAAGTTTTTGGCCGATAATGGTTTAGAGCAGTAATATCCCTGGTATTGATCACAACCTATCTTTTGCAGAAACTTAAGTTGCTCCCGTTCTTCTACTCCTTCACAGAGTACTGTGATCCCAAGATTTTTTCCCATAGTAACAATAGTTTCAAGGAATACTGAATCGGTATGGGTCTGAAAATCGTCAATAAAAACTTTATCAATTTTTAAAGTATGGATAGGAAATCGTTTTAAATAGGACAGCGATGAATAGCCGGTACCAAAATCATCCAGTGAAATACTTAAACCCTGGTTACATAATTCCGTTAAGATATTTAGACTTTTACTGGTGTCTTCTATAAACAGTGTTTCCGTAATTTCAATGTCCAGATTTTGCGGTTCAAAGTTATTTTGTTCTATAAGCTGTTTTATATTCTGCGTAAAACCTTCATAAAATAATTGTCTGGCTGATATATTGACAGCAATAGGAATATCACAAATGCCCTGCTCTTTCCATACCATCTGCTGCCGGATAGCCTCCTCTATAATCCAGTTTCCCAGCTCAATAATCAACCCCTCTTTTTCAGCCAGAGGAATAAAATCATTGGGGGCGACCAGGCCGTCCTGCGGGTGATTCCAGCGTATCAGAGCTTCACAGGCTATAATTTTTTCACTCTCCAGGTCTACTTTAGGCTGGTAATATAGTTCAAATTCCTGATTTTTTATTCCACTCTTTATTTCTCTGGCCTGTTTAATTTCTTTCTGCACAGCCTCATAAAGTGCAGAGGTAAAAAAATGATACTGGTTTTTGCCATTCTTTTTCGCCTGATACATGGCAATATCAGCCTGTTTCATTAATGTATTTTCATCTTTCCCGTCTTTAGGATAGAATGCCACACCAATACTACAGCTTGATTCTATAGGATGGGAGTCAACAATCTGGGGTTTCTTTAATTCACTTTGTATTCGTTCAATGATCTGAGTTAAATCAAGTAAATTTTTATAAGTATTAAGAATAATAATGAATTCATCTCCCCCGATTCGAGCCACGATATCATTATTGCGAACAATATTTTTTATAACCAGGGCCACCTGTTTTAAATATGCATCACCAATACTATGTCCTAAGGAATCATTTATGGTTTTAAAATCATCCAGATCCAGAAATAATAAGGCAAACTCACTGTTCGTTCGCTCTGATACTGAAATCAACCAGTCCAGTTTTTCATGCAGAGCCTCACGATTAGGCAAACCACTGAGCTTATCAGTTCTGGCAATACGATAGAGGGCTTTTTTTTCTTTTTCCAGGCGTTCAAAAGTATGAACCATTGAAGAGCGTATATACTCATAATCCGTAAGCAGCATTTTTTTGGGTATTTCAGATTGATAGTAAGCATACTGTCTTAATATTTCTGCCGGGTTGATAATCACTTTTTTTACAATCAGAAAAATAAGGATAAAGTATATAATTGTCAGTAAGAGCATCCAGAATATCATCTGGAAAAAAAGTTTATCTATTGATACACTAACCGCTTCCCGGTCAAGATAGATATACAATGTCAGAAATGATTTATTAAGCCCTGAAAAATAATAAAGGTGATTTGTCAGGACTTTATTTTGTGTTAATAGATCATAGCTATCCATTTTTTCAGGGATATAAGTTTGCCTGGAATCCGGCTGAGTACGCAAACGCTGATCAGTAGTCAGCATCAGTTTGTTATCCTTAAACACCTGTACTGCACTGACAAATGGGTTACTGGCAGGTAAACGTTTAATCTCTGAAATAAAATGATAAAGATCATCAGCTTGCTGTAGGTTTTTTGAAATACTATAGACCAGACTGGCGGTATCTTTTTTTACGTCATGCACAATAACATCCGCTGTAGTATGGAGCTGTTTATTAAAAAAGAAATAAAAGGACACAAAAAAAATAAATATAGTCCCGCTCAGTATAAGATAGGATAACTTTCTAAGACTTAGCATCTATCAAACCATTTAAAGGAATATCAACACTGGGCAACTCCTTTTTTATTTCTTCAGCAGACAGCTCATTAAGCCATTTTATTTGCTCCAGTGAGGATAAAAACTCCTGATAAGTAATATCCTGAAGATAGTGTTTAACGTGTTTATAATATTCCTGGGGATCATTCTTTAATACAGAAATAGCCCGGTCTACGTCCTTTTTTAACTGTTTAAACTGTTTCTGATGCTGGTTAATGACTTTCTGGGTTGCAAACAGCGCATCAATCACAGTAATAACATTCGGTTCCCGGGTAGAAGAAATAATTTTGAACCCTTTCTTTTGCAGGGCAATATTATAGGGTATATAAGTAACAATCAGAACTGGCTTTTGAGCAGCAACATAGTTCATCTTGGCCAGTACAGCCTGATCATTATTAATATAGCGTATCTGCTTTTTACTTAGTTTGTAATAGTTCAAAAAGTCCCTGATTAACTCAGAATTAACCGAGTCAATTTCAAGATAGATATCAATGCTCTGATCAGTTTGTTTTAATTCCTCTATCGATAGATTGGACAGGATCATATCACCGCCATTGGAGCGGTCAAAAAGCATTAATGGTGTTAATTCGGGGTGCTCCTTTTTAAGCTGCTTATATTCATACTGTGTACCTGTCAGAGCATCTGAATTTCCTGAATCGTAGAGATACATGCTTTCAGCCAGAGAAACCAGGTTCATAACCTCTATATTATACGACTCCAGCCAGCCCTTATCATAAGCATAAAAAATCGGTGTATAACCAATCCATGCATTAACTGAAATTTTAAGACGTTCGTCGTAATCATTACTGCATCCTGTAAGAAAAACGACTAACAGCAGCAAAAAATGTATTTTTTTCATAATACCTCACATTTAATGAGTAAATTATAGTATATTTTTATTTTTTTAAGTAATAAATGGAATTTTTTGTGCATAAATCAGGTGCAGTTGTACAGAAAAATTACCCCGGTAATAGTTCTCCTTTAACTGATAAACCGCATGTATTTCATCCCCCTCTTTAAAGGGAAAAGAATCGCTTTTATTTTCCAGAGCCCGAAACCAGACTGCCCGGAAACTGCCGGACTCTGTTGCCAGCTGCAGCATCAGATGAATACCCTCTGATCCGATAGCCCGGATACTCTGCACCATAAAATCACCCTCAAATACCGGCATTTCAAATTCTCTGCCATAAGGTTCCAGGCCTTTAAGTTCAGCAATGGTTTCAAAACTGATTTCAGATTCTGCCAGTATTCCATCGGTTAAAATAACCGGCTTCAATGCATCATTTTCATCCAGAACAGAGGCTTTTACCTGCTCTGCTATGGCTTTATCAAACAACTCACTAAAGCGTTCAAGGCTGTCTCCTGGTATTTTTAGACCGGCGGCGCCCTTATGCCCGCCAAAGCCCAGCACCAGATTTTCATCCTGATTGCTAACGGTTTCTATGGCCTCACGAATATGGATAGCAGGAATGGTACGGGCCGAACCGGTTAAAACATCCGGGTCACTGGCCGGACTCAGGACAATAACAGGCCGGCCGAATTTTTCCATCAGACGGGAAGCAACAATACCCTGCACACCGGCATGAAAATCCGGATGGTAGATGACCAGTGACCAGGCCTGTTTTTTAAGCTGTTTTCTTGCCAGCTCAAAGGCAATATCCAGCATCTGTTTTTCCGTTTCCTTGCGGTTCTGGTTATCCTTATCCAGTTCAGAGAGTTTGTTCAGAGCTTCGGGAAGTGATGCGGCACACAGATAATGCAGAGCCATATAGGGATCAGACATTCGGCTGCGGGCATTAATTCTGGGACCAATCTGAAAGCCCAGGTCTTCGGCAGTAAAAGGCTGAAACTCTCGGTCCAGCAACCTCTGCATAGCCTGCCAGCTGGGCCGCTGCAGCTTGTTCATAATTTGCAGCCCCGCTTTTACCACGGCACGGTTGATAGGACTGGACAGCGATACCGCATCGGCCACAGTACCCAGGCTGACAAAGTCCAGCAGAGCAGATAATTTGGGTGCAGACGCGTCCAGTTCTCCATCCTCAATCAGTCTGGCACGCAGATAACTCATTAACAGCCAGCTCACCATGCACCCGGCAATGGTACTGTCAGGATACGCACAGTCGTCACGGGTCGGATTAATGGTTGCCAGAGCAGAAACCGGGATGCCTTCCTGGGGTATGGCGTGGTGATCCGTAACGATTACATCAATACCCTGATCTGTCAGCTGCACAATCTGTGCTTCATCAGAAGAACCGCAGTCTGCAGTAATAATAAGCTGCGGCGGATTATCCAGTGCCAGAATACGATCCGTCAGCCCCTGGCTGATACCGTAACCGTCATCAATACGATGGCCGATTAGATGCTGAATACGCTGTTCAGGCACATTAAAATAATCTTTCAGGGCAAAAAATAAAATGGCATGAGAAGTAATGCCGTCAACATCATAATCGGTCAGCAGACCAATACGTTCATTATCTTTTATGGCTTGGGCTATACGTTCAACGGCTATGTCACTGTCACTGAGCAGATGCGGCGGTGCAATATGCTGCAGGGACGCTTTAACCAGTTCATCCACCGGCCACTGCAGACCATCCATACGGTTGGCCACAATGCGGGCCTGTACCGGAGACAGGGAAAGCCGCTGAATCAGTTCAGCGGCATCCACTGGCGCACTTCGGGAAATAATTTTAGGGATCACAAATTCAGGCTGTTTATCAGCAGGAGCTTAGCGGATAACATCCACACCGCCCATATATGGGATAAGCACTTCGGGAACTTTAATGGAGCCGTCTGCCTGCTGATAGTTTTCCATAATGGCCACCAGGGTACGGCCCACGGCCAGACCGGAGCCGTTAATGGTATGCACCAGCTCTGGTTTGCCGGTGGCTTTATTACGCCAGCGGGCCAGCATTCGCCGGGCCTGAAAATCACCAAAATTACTGCAGGAGGATATTTCCCGATACGTTTCCTGGGCCGGAACCCAGACTTCCAGATCATAGGTTTTTGTAGCAGAAAAGCCAATATCACCGGCACATAAAGCCACTACACGGTAGGGCAGTTTCAGTTTCTGTAAAATCACTTCGGCATGACCGAGCAATTCTTCCAGCGCCTGCATGGAGTCGTCCGGTTTAACGATCTGTACCATTTTTC
>JALVDE010000026.1 GCA_027009375.1 Gammaproteobacteria bacterium | reverse complement strand
CTTTATATAAGCGTTTAAATTTTTTTACCGTAAACCTTGATTATTGGCGATAGGAACGATATGTTCAAGCCATAAATTCACTAACACAAGTAAACTTCTTATGCGTTTAACAAAAAAACTATCACAACTCTTTTCAATTATACTTTTTACCACCTTAAGCAGCGGCCTTATGTTTATCTCGTCTGGTGCAGCCATAGCAGATGAGCAGAACATTATTCGTCTGGCTACCACCACCAGCACCCAGAACTCCGGCCTGCTGCAAAGCATCCTGCCGGTATTCGAGAAACAGACCGGCTACCAGGTTCATGTTATTGCCGTAGGCACTGGTAAGGCTCTGCAGATGGGACGTAACGGCGATGTGGATCTGCTTATGGTACATGCCCCGGCTGCTGAGAAAAAATTTGTTAAAGACGGTTACGGCACAAAACGTTTCAGCCTGATGTACAATGATTTTGTACTGGTGGGTCCGAAAGATGATCCGGCCGGTGTCGGTCAGGCTCATAATATTGCTGAAGCCATGTCCCGCATTGCCCGTAACAAACCCTTATTTATTTCCAGAGGTGATGATTCCGGCACACATAAAAAAGAACGAGCTTTGTGGCAGCCCTTTATTGAACAGGGTCTGCAGCTTAAAAACAGTCCCTGGTATCGTGAAGCCGGCCAGGGTATGGGCAAAGTGCTGCAAATGGCCGATGAACTCAATGCCTACACCTTAACTGACCGGGGTACCTGGCTGTCCTATCAGAACAGACTGCATTTGAAAATCGTATTTTCCGGCGATCCGCTGTTATTTAATCCCTATAGTATTATTTTAATTAATCCCAAACGCTACCCTGACCTGAACCATAAAGGTGCCCAGGCCTTAACCCGCTGGCTGATTTCACCTAAGGGTCAGAAACTGATTGGTGACTACAAAGTTAAAGGTACCCGCCTGTTTACACCTTCTGCTAAACCTTCACTAAAACCTGAATAAATCAATGCAGAACATCTTTAAACTGTTCTCTTACAGCAAAAAACTGCTCACGGTTCTGTAATAGTAAATCCACTAATTGCGGATCAAAATGCCGGCCGCGCTGATCCTTCATATAGTCCAGTACCTGCTGATCCGGCCAGGCTTTTTTATAAACGCGCTCAGATGACAGGGCATCAAAAACATCCGCCACAGCAGTAATCCGGCCTAGGATATCAATATCTTCAGCCTTAAGACCCCGTGGATAACCCGTACCATCCCATTTTTCATGATGCTCATAAGCCACCGTAGCCGCTGCTCTGAAAAACGGTTTCTGGGAGCCTTTAAGCATTTCATAACCTAAAGTGGTATGAGTACGCATAATGGCCTGCTCTTTATCAGTCAGTGCTCCTGCCTTGTTCAATATACTGTCCGGAATAGCAATTTTGCCGATGTCGTGCATGGGTGACACCTCTTTAAGCATTTCTGCCGCCTGGCTGTCCATCCCAAAAGCCAGAGCCAGAATACGGGAATACTCTGCCACCCGCCTGACATGATTGGCTGTTTCTCTGGAACGGCTTTCTCCAATAGCTCCCATGGTAAAAACCACATCCCGCTGAGTGGCTTTTATTTCCTCATTGAGTGCCTTTATTTCAGCAACCCCTTCTTCCACCCGCTCTTCCAGATGTTCATTTAAATCTTTTAGAGCCTGCTCTGCCGCCTGTCGGGCATCAATCATTTCATTGGCCATTTCTGCCATGGTCTGAAATTCTGAAAACACAATTTTATTTTTATCCAGGTGATCATTCTGAGTTTTAGCCTGTTGAAAAAACCCTAAAAAAGCCGTAAATGAATGGGTCAGCGCCTGATAGGTAAACAGGATGGTAAGCATTAATATGCTGGCGGTAATAATAAGAATGGTTGAAGTACTTTCCCGGCTTTGTTTCAGGTTAAGTTCAAAATACGGCTGCAGTTTTTTCTTAATACGGTTCAGGTTATCTTCAATCCGGTCTGCCGTTGCATTTAAAGCATAATACTGCTTAACCCGCTCAGGTTTGGTAATAGTCTCAGCATGGGTGATTAACCTGGTAAACTGCTGATCATATTGACGGATTAAGGGTACCAGTCCCTGCAGATCCGGGTTTCTGACGCCTACTTCTCTGGCCAGTTCAATTAAACTATTCAGAGTCCGATCAAAACTTTGCAGATAACCATGATGTTTATTAAGATATTGTTGATCGCGTTCTACAAAATATTTTTTTTCAGCGTGACGCAGCTGTAGAATATCAATATTAAGGCTGAGGATTTTATTATTGGCCGTATTATAAAGCGCTATATCCGCCAGGGATAAATTCTGGTTAATATACAGAACGGCCATACTGATCAGACTGATAATAACCAGAATTAACAAGCGTATTTTTACAGAATTCATTCTTACCTCAAAACTGAATCTGCTGCAACAGAAGCCGGCTCTATATTAATCTACATATTTTTTTAACATCTTCTGTGCCTGTTCTATGGCTTTCTGATGTTTAAGAATGGCCTGTTCCTGCCTGGAAACAAATTCACTGATACACAGCTCATATTTCTTAACATCCCTTTCATAGCGATCACGATAACTGCTGGGTGAAAACATGAGCGGCCTTGTTGGTTCAAAACATAATGGCTCAGGAAGAAACGCATCCGCCATGCTATAAACCGGCAAGCCCAGTAAAATAATACCCAATCCTCCTGAAAAAATCTTTATTATTCTCATCCTGACTCCTTTCCTCTCTTAACACTTAATTAAAAGTATAGCCCATTAAAATAAATCTTCGCTTAGTGATCATACGTGTTTTTTTTAGGTAAATACCTATTCCTTTCTTTATTTAATGTGCCATTTATCACAATATAATAATATTACACTAATTAAATATATAAAAATTGACTTAAATCATTTTTCTATACTTAGAATAACTCTAAAATTAGCCATACCTTTTATCTAAGTATTATTGTGTTTAATTATTTAAGGACGCGGTCTATGAAACTATCCAAAACAATACTTTCCCTGGTTATTTCAGCTACTTTATCTGTATCTGTTACAGCTATGGCAGATGAGCCTATTCAACCGGTTCAAGCGGCCAGTGGCATCAATACCGCCCAGGCAGAACTGGGCAAAAAATTATTTTTTGATCCCCGTTTATCCCGCTCTGGATTTATTTCCTGTAACTCCTGTCATAACCTGAGTATGGGCGGAACTGATAACCTGACAACATCCATTGGACACAAGTGGAATCAGGGACCCATTAATTCTCCAACAGTACTTAACTCCAGTTTGAACATTGCCCAGTTCTGGGACGGTCGTGCCAAAGACTTAAAGGAACAGGCCGGTGGACCCATTGCCAACCCCGGCGAAATGGCTTCCAATCATGAAATTGCCGTTAAAGTATTACAGTCTATTCCAGGATACCGTAAAGAGTTTAAGGCTGCCTTTGGAACAGAACAGATTGATATTGATAAAGTTACTCAGGCTATTGCTGAATTTGAAAAAACCCTGAAAACGCCTGACTCCCGTTTTGATCAATGGCTTAAGGGTGACAAAAATGCTCTGAACCAAACGGAGCTGGCGGGCTATCAGCTATTTAAGGAAACCGGTTGTACCGCATGCCACTATGGTGAAGCGGTTGGTGGTACCTCATTTCAGAAAATGGGACTGGTGCAGCCTTACAAAACAGATAATAAAGCCCTGGGGGTTTATGCTTTAACTAAAAATGAAGCGGATCGGTATAAGTTTAAAGTACCCACTTTACGCAATGTAGAATTAACCTACCCCTATTTCCATGACGGCGGTGCACAGACTCTATCAGAAGCCGTCTCTACCATGGCCAAAATCCAGTTGGGTAAAGATATGCCACAGGATCAGGTGGATAAAATAGTAGCCTTTCTGAAAACTCTGACTGGGAAACAGCCACAGTTTACATTACCTATATTACCACCTTCAGTTGATAGCACACCCAGACCAGAGCCTTTTAAATAACAGCTTCGTTACTTACTATACAGGTTAAATTAAAAACCTCTATTTCCAGCAAACTATTTTCACAGTTTGCTGGAAATACCTGCCTTATTCATCCATTCCTTAAGCTATAATTTAATGAGTAAATCAGCATAATCAATAGCTTTAAAATTTAAGGCCATTTTGACTTCGGATTTTAATTACTGTATTTTTCTTTTATAATTTTTGAAACTTTATTTCTGTTTTATATTTTTATGTACTATCATATTTTATAAAACAGATAATAATTAATTATATAAGGAAATTTTATGGGCTTACTTACTTTCTTTTCTCGATCGAAAGCTCAAAAAAAAGTCGTCAATGACAATACTGAAAGTGCTAATTTTACACCTTTACCTGGTACTGAACTCAATTTTTATCCAGATCTTATTGAAAATTTAAAAGACGATCATCAACACCTGCTTGCCATTTATACTAAAATGGGCGAGGCGCTTGAAAATGAAAACTTTAATCAACTGGCTGAATTATTTACTCAGTTTAAAGTGCAGTTACACCGCCATATTTTAAAAGAGAACTTAAAACTTTATATTTACTTAACCCATGCTATTACCAATGATCAAAAAAGCCTTGATACTATTCGTGAGTTAAAATCAGAAATGCAGAAAATTGGTCGCGCGGTTAACAAATTTTTAGAACATTATTCTCAAATGCCGTGGACTGAGGAACAGAAAAACAGCTTCCCGGAAGAATTTAATACCACTGGCAGCATTCTGGTTGACCGTATTGAACGAGAAGAAAAAAACCTTTATCCCTTATACCTTCATCCAGAAGCCTATATTTCAAAATAGGCTTTACTCAACAGTAACACTTTTGGCCAGATTACGGGGCTGATCAACATCTGTCCCCTTGATTACAGCCACATGATAAGAAAGCAACTGTAAGGGAATAGTAAACACCATAGGTGCAATTAAAGAATCTATTTCACCCACTTTAATTACCTTAATAGCTTCTTCTTCTTCTATATCGGCATTGGTATCAGCAAAAACATAGAGCTTGCCACCACGGGTTTTAACTTCCTGCAGATTGGATTTTAGTTTACCGATTAATTCATTATTAGGTGCAACGGCAACAACAGGCATATCCGCATCCACCAGTGCCAACGGACCATGTTTTAATTCACCGGCTGGATAGGCTTCGGCATGGATATAGGAAATTTCCTTAAGCTTCAATGCCCCTTCCATTGCAATGGGGTACTGAGTGGCTCTGCCCAGAAACAGAGTATGGTGCTTATCCGAAAATTCTTCAGACAGGTTTTTTATCTGTTCGTCCAGTTTCAGGGCTTTTTCTATCTGTCCAGGCAGCTTTCTAAGATTTTCTACTGCTTTTTTCTCCAGCCTGGTATTGCCCTTTTCCTTGGCAATACTGACCACCAATAATAATAATGCAGTCAACTGGGTGGTAAAAGCCTTGGTGGAAGCGACCCCGATTTCCGGGCCGGCATGAGTCATAAAGGCCAGACTGGATTCCCTGACCAGGGAACTTTCCGGTACATTACAGATCACCAGTGAATGTTTGGCCCCCTGCTTTTTAGCTTCCCGCAAAGCCGCCAGGGTATCGGCGGTTTCACCGGACTGAGAAATGGTTACAATTAAGGTTTTTTCACTATAAACCGCTTTCCTGTAACGGAATTCGCTGGCCACTTCAATCATGCACGGGATACCAACAATACCTTCAAACCAGTACTTGGCCACCAGACCGGCATGATAACTGGTACCACAGGCAATAATATAAACAGATTCTATTTCCCTGAAGATTTTTTCTGCTTCAAAACCGAACGCTTTGGTAAAA
>JALVDE010000025.1 GCA_027009375.1 Gammaproteobacteria bacterium | reverse complement strand
GGGCTTTGCCGCCAAGGATCTGCTGTCCAACTTTTTTGGTGGTCTGATCATCTACCTGGATCGTCCTTTTGCGGTAGGTGACTGGATCCGTTCACCGGATCGGAATATTGAAGGTACGGTGGAAAATATCGGCTGGCGGCTGACCACCATTCGGACTTTTGATAAACGTCCGCTGTATGTTCCCAATTCCACTTTTGCCAATATTGCCGTAGAAAATCCCTCCCGTATGACCCATAGACGGATTAAGGAAACCATTGGCGTGCGTTATGAAGATGTGGATAAGCTGGATGAGATCCTGGTGGATATCCGGGTGATGCTGGATTATCACGATGAAATTGACTCGACGCAGACCTTAATGGTTAATTTTAATGAATTTGCTCCCTCATCACTGGATTTTTTCATCTATACTTTTACTAAAACCACCAACTGGATTAAATACCACAAGGTAAAACAGGATGTCCTGTTCCGTATTATTCAGATCATCGAAAAACACGGTGCAGAAGTGGCCTTCCCGACATCCACAATTCACCTCAGTGGTGAATTAACTCAGCTGGAACCTCAGCATGCGGGAGCGGCAGATACAGGTACAGAAAAAAGCTAACAGGGGATATACGTGGCTGATAAATTATTAATTGTAATGGTCAATACCGATCCAAATAATAGTGCCGAACTGGGCGCTCCCTTTTTTCAGGCAACTGTGGCTGCTGCAATGGAATATGAAGTAGAAGTTATTCTGACCGGGCGCTCCGGGGAACTGGCGGTGCGCGGCGTAGCAGAAAAACTTTTTATTAAACCGGACAGTGAGCAGACTGTTTATGATTATATACGGGAAGCCTATGAGGCCGGGGTGAAATTCAAGGTGTGTACGCCGAGCCTGGATTTATGGGGCGATGACCTGATTCCTGAAATTACTGAAACGATTGGCGGAGCCTATATAATCTCGGAAGCGATGGATGATAATACCGTTACCTTTACTTATTAGTTGCTTTCTGTAATTCAGCGTTTGCAAACATTTAAAAAAGACAAAACATGACCCAGATTAATACGCTTCTGCAGGAATGCTGGCAGGTTAAAGAGCAGGCTGACTGTTTATACAGCAAAGAGCAGGTACATGAGGCCGTTAAAAATCTTGCTCAAGAGATTACAGAGCATCTGGCAGATGCCAACTTGCTGGTACTCGGTATTATGAACGGAGCCATTATTCCCATGGGACTGCTGCTGACTGAACTGGATTTTCCTCTGCAGGTTGATTATATCCATGCTACCCGCTATCGGAACAAAACCACGGGCGGTGAGTTAAAATGGCTGAACAAGCCTCGTATTGAACTTAAAGACCGTAATATACTGCTGGTCGATGATATCCATGACGAGGGTATTACCCTGGATGAAATTAGAAAATATTGTCTTGATGAAGGAGCAGAACAGGTTCATAGTGCGGTTCTGGTGAATAAACAACACGACAGAAAAAACGATACCCGGCCTGATTTTTCAGCACTTGATGTACCGGACCGTTACGTGTTTGGTTTCGGCATGGACTACAAAGGCATGCTCAGAAATGCTCCGGGTATTTATGCGGTAAAAGGTTTATAAAGGGGCTTTAGTTCATGACGGAAAAGAAAAGTGATAAAAAATTTGCCATTATCGGCGGCACCGGTCTGACCAAACTGGAGAACCTGGAAATCGTCCGCCGGGAAATTGTGATGACTTCCTTTGGAGAACCTTCTTCAGCACTGGCTTTTGGCTGCATTGACGGTGTTGTTGAACAGGAAGTGGTATTTATGGCGCGACATGGTCATGCTCATAATATTCCTCCGCATATGATTAATTACCGGGCCAATATCAAGGCGCTTAAATCAGTGGGTGTAACCAGTATTTTTGCCATTAATGCCGTGGGCGGTATTCGTGATGACATGGTTCCCGGTACCCTGGCCGTGCCGGATCAAATTATTGATTATACTACCCGCCGGGTAAATACTTTCTTTGAAAGTAACCTCAGCCATGTCACCCATATTGATTTTTCCTGGCCCTATAACAAACAACTCAGTGAACAGGTCTTTGATGCCGCGCAGCAGCAGGGTATTGATATTATTAAGGGTGGAACCTATGCTGCAACCGAAGGGCCGCGACTTGAAACAGCAGCAGAAATACAGCGCTTAAAACGAGATGGCTGTGATATGGTAGGTATGACCGGTATGCCGGAAGCGGCTCTGGCCAGGGAATTGAATATGGATTATGTGTCCATTTGTGTTAATGCTAACTGGGCGGCTGGGATCAGTGACGAATTAATTACTATGGAGGCCATTGACCGAAATCTGGTTAATGGTATGGCTAAAGTGCGTCAGTTACTGGCACAGCTTATTTCACAATTTTAAC
>JALVDE010000024.1 GCA_027009375.1 Gammaproteobacteria bacterium | reverse complement strand
AACACAGATCGGCTCTGCGGATTCAACACTTAAATATGCCAGCTCATAATAAAAAAAATCAGGCCTTCTGGGCGGTTATTCCGGCCGCCGGGGTCGGTAAGCGCATGGGTGCCGGTATCCCTAAACAGTATCTGCCCCTGGCGGGTAAAACTGTTCTGGAACGGACCCTTGATGTGTTTGTTACGCATCCGGATATTTCAGGAATTATTGTCGCAGTTACGGACGGCGATCCCTACTGGCAGGATATTGCCGGTCATTATCAGGCTATTAATAAACCGCTGCTGGTGGCTTCAGGCGGTGAGGAGCGATGTCATTCCGTACTTAATGCCCTGACTGAGTTATCGGCTCAGATAGAAGAACATCACTGGGTACTGGTTCATGATGCGGCCCGCCCCTGTCTCCCGGCTTCTGATATTGACCGACTGATTAATGAGCTGGCGGACAGTGACTGTGGCGGTTTACTTGGACTGCCTATGGCTGATACGGTTAAACGCTGTAATTCAGACAGAGAAGTGCTGGAAACCGTTGACCGTAGTGAACTCTGGCGTGCTCTGACTCCGCAGATGTTTCCCCTGGGTCTGCTGAAAAAAGCCCTGGAAGATGCTATCAATAATAAGGCACTGGTCACTGATGAAGCGTCTGCTGTAGAACAGCAGGGTCTGAAGCCTAAAATGGTGGAAGGACAGCCCGGTAATATTAAAATTACTCATCCCGGAGATCTGCATCTTGCGGAACAGTTTTTTCATGCCTCGTCGGGCAATAAAACCATTCAGGCTAAATAAATCAGGTAAATAAAATGTTAAGAATTGGTCATGGTTATGATGCTCACCGTTTCAGTGATACCTCGGGGCAAACAGATAACACCTATATCACTATCGGCGGGGCAAAAATCCCTTATACTCATGAATTACTGGCCCATTCTGACGGTGATGTACTGGTGCATGCGTTATGCGATGCCCTGCTGGGTGCCCTGGCATTAGGGGATATCGGCAAGCATTTTCCAGACAGTTCCGATGAGTTTAAAAATATTGACAGCCGTATCCTGCTGACACGGGTTATGGAAGCGGTCAGCCAGTCAGGTTATCAGATTACCAATGTGGATATGACCATTATTGCCCAGGCGCCTAAAATGGCGGCACATATTAACACCATGCGCAATTACCTTGCATCTGATCTGAAGGTTGATTTATCACAAATTAATATCAAGGCGACCACCACAGAAAAAATGGGTTTTACCGGCCGTAAGGAAGGTATAGCGGCTCATGCCGTAGTATTATTACAGAGTGTTGATACTAATGCCGAAAATGATCAGGCTGGTAATGTCTGAATCCCCTGAATCATTTCCCATACTGACACTGAACCAGATGGTCTATGCTTATGCTGAGCCGTCGGGGACGGCTGAATTTAAGAGCCGGCCGGAAGATTTTGTGGTTCGGGAAACTCTGAGTTTTGAACCGGACGGGGAGGGCAACCACGCCTGCCTGTACATTGAAAAGACTAATACCAATACCGAATGGCTGGCCCGGCAGCTGGCCCGTTTTGCCGGTGTGGAAGCCAGGGAGGTCGGCTATGCCGGTCTGAAAGATCGGCAGGCCGTAACGTCACAATGGTTTACTGTTAAACTTGAAGGTGTAGAAAAACCAGACTGGGATCAGCTGCAATTAGACGGCGTGCGCATTATACACAAGACCTGGCATCGAAAAAAATTAAAACGCGGTTCGATTAAGCATAATCAGTTTATTATTACTCTGCGTAATATACAGGGCTTATCTGCAGCAGAATTTGAGCAGGGAATAGAAAAAATTACTCAACAGGGTGTACCCAACTATTTTGGACCACAGCGTTTTGGTCATAATTATAACAATCTGCATCGTGCTGCACGCTGGTTTAAACGAGAAATTAAAATCAAAAAACGCAATGAGAAAAGCATGACCTTATCGTCAGCCCGATCCATGGTGTTTAACCAGATGTTGTCTGAGCGTATCAGGCAACTCGGCTGGAATACTATAGCCAATGGTGAAGTCATGATGCTTGATGGAACACGCTCGGTTTTTGCGGCTGAAACTATCGATACAGAGCTTCAGGAGCGTTATAATCAGGCTGATATTCATCCGACTGCGCCGCTATGGGGCAGAGGAAAATTACAGAGCAGTGCTGATGTACGGGTACTGGAACTGCAGACGGCTGAACAACTGTCACAATGGTGTCCGGCTCTGGAAAATCAGGGCTTGCAGCAGGAACGCCGTTCGGTTAGATTAATGCCGAAGAACATGCAGGTCAGTTTTAATACGACTGATAATCTGTCAGCTGAACTGCGTTTTAATTTACCTTCCGGAAGCTACGCAACAGCGGTTTTGCGGGAATTGATTAATATAAATTAGTGCATCCAACTTTCCCCAATATTCCCTCTGCCTATGGAAGAGGGCCAGGGTGAGGGTATTATATTAAGGTTTAGAAAAGTGTCACTGTTTTACCGATTTACTGTTTTTATCTTTCTTATGCTTATAGCCCCCGGACTGCTTGCCGGAAACAGCCAGGTTAATCTGGCTTCAGTCAGTGCTGCCGTTGTGGACTTAAAAACAGGTAAAACCTTATTAAATAAAAACAATGATATTGTCATGCCGCTGGCGTCTATTACCAAGCTTATGACGGCTATGGTGGTACTGGATGCCAAACTGTCTTTAAAAGAAAAAATACGCTTCAGTAAAGAAGACAAGCAGAATATCAATAATTATTATTCCCGCATTCGCATTGATTCTGAACTCAGCCGGGGTGATGTTATGAGAATTGCCCTGATGTCATCTGAAAACCTGGCCGCCGCCGCACTGGGCAGAAATTATCCCGGCGGTATGGAGGCTTTTGTTAAGGCCATGAATAAAAAGGCTAGATCGCTGGGTATGAAGCATAGCCATTTTGTAGATTCTTCCGGTTTATCCGAAAACAATGTGACCACTGCTGCGGATCTGGCAAAAATGGTGGCCGCCGCTTATAAATATAAAAAAATCCGGGAATATACCACCACTAAAACTTTTACCGCCCGCTTTAGACGCCCCCGTTATGTACTGGGCTATACCAATACCAATGTGCTGGTACGGGCAGGTAAAAAAGATGTGCTGCTCAGTAAGACCGGTTACCTGGATGAATCCGGCCGCTGCCTGGTGATGGTGCGTCAGATCGGCAGAAAAAAAGTAGTGATGGTGCTGCTGGATTCATTTGGTAAGCGCAGTCCCATTGGTGATGCCAACCGCATTAAAAAATGGCTGGTCAGTGGGAAATCCGGAAAAATTTCCCGAGCTGCGCTTAATTATGAGCAGATGAAAATTGCCTATTATTCATCTTTAAAATAGTTATTTCTTAGGTCGAAACGGCTTAATCACATCCTCATTACATTCAAGATAAGGTCCTTCAATTAAGTCAATGCAGT
>JALVDE010000023.1 GCA_027009375.1 Gammaproteobacteria bacterium | reverse complement strand
CTCAGCTAACTCTGCACAGAAACCTAAACGCTTTGCTAATAATCCCGAGGGTAAAGAAGCAGAAACCAATTATAAACTGGGTACTCAATTACCCTATATGTTTATTGTTAACCGTCTCGCACATTATCTTAAGGTTATCCAAAGAGAAAACCTGGGTACCTGGAAAGAACGAACCGATCTGGAACGGGAACTGAATACCTGGATAAGACAGTTTGTGGCTGATCAGGAAAATCCCGGAGAAGAAGTGCGCAGCAGACGTCCTTTACGTTCAGCTAAAGTCGAAGTGACTGAAGTTGAAGGTGAACCAGGATGGTACCGCGCAGCTCTGCATGTCCGTCCGCATTTTAAATATATGGGATCGGATTTTACTCTGTCTCTGGTGGGTAAACTGGACAAGTCCTAAATACCTAAATAACTGTTTTAACAGTATTCCTGATCATGGGAATGCGGGTATTCCTGCCCGCATTGCTGTGAACAAGTCTGCCTGTCTTTTAAACCGCTCTCCTTTTCAAATAACCGCAAACCTATAAAATTCATATTGAACCTGTATAATAATACCCGGTCTAATAATTATATTTCTATCTGTTCAAAACTATTCAAAAATTCGGCGTATTATATGAAAAATCCCTTTGCTTTATTTGCTGCTCCTGTTTTGTTTTTGTGGTTTTCTGTTCCTGTTTTTTCAGCGCAGCCTCAAAATATTACTATAAATGATTTTTTTCAGCATACCCAGAGTTTACAGGCTGATTTTGATCAGACCGTGGTTAATGGCAGAGGCAAAGTACTGGAGCAATCCCACGGCAATCTTATTATCAGCCGTCCTGACAAATTTATACTGGATTATCAGACTCCGGTAGAACAAAAGTATATTTCCAACGGCAAAACCATCTGGATTTATGATGTTGAACTGGAGCAGGTCAATATTAAACCTCTGGATGAACAGATGGGCGATTCACCAGCATTATTACTCAGCAGTAATGATAATATCTACAAATACTATCAGGTGAATAATGTTTCCCTGCGCAAACCGGACGGTCTGAACTGGGTGCAGCTTAAAGCGCTTAATGATGACATGACGTTTGAGCGGGTACTACTGGCATTTAAAAACCATATTCTTATGCGTATGCGGATGTATGACAGTTTTGGGCAGACCACAGAACTTAAATTTTCCAATATTATTGTTAATAGTCCTTATGCTGCAGACCGGTTTAATTTTGTACCTCCGGCTGACGTAGATATTATTGGAACAGCCAATGCCCGCTAATCAGGCCGATTTACTGGAGCAGGCAGGTCAGGGACAACAGAATCCGTTGAGCCCTCTGGCGGACAGAATGCGTCCTGATTCCCTGCAGAATTTTTTTGGCCAGACCCATCTACTGGGAGAAGGTAAACCGCTTACCCTGGCTATTGAAGGGGGTAAGCCTCATTCCATGATTTTCTGGGGGCCGCCCGGGGTGGGTAAAACCACACTGGCCCGCTTAATTGCCCATTATGCTCAGGCACAGTTTTTGGCTATTTCTGCCGTACTCTCAGGTGTTAAGGAAATTCGGCAGGCGGTTGAACAGGCAAAGCAATATTATCAGGTTTATGCTCAGCCCACTGTATTGTTTGTGGATGAAGTGCATCGCTTTAATAAATCTCAGCAGGATGCCTTTTTACCTTTTATTGAAGACGGTACATTTATTTTTGTCGGGGCAACCACTGAAAATCCCTCATTTGAACTGAATAATGCCTTATTATCTCGGGCCAGGGTGTACCTGTTAAAAACTTTGAATCAGGAGGAGTTGTCGGCACTGCTGGAACTTGCTCTAACTGACAAGGTGCATGGTCTGGGTGAACAGCATCTGCAGATCAGTGATGAAGACCGGCTCAACCTCATCAGTGCGGCAGATGGAGACGGCCGAAAACTGCTCAACCTGCTGGAAATTGCAGCGGATCTGGCTGAAGAGCAAAATGGTCAGAACCGGATTACATCCGATGCCGTTGCTCAGGTCATATCAGGGACAACCCGACGCTTTGATAAAGGCGGCGATCTGTTTTATGAACAGATTTCAGCGTTCCATAAATCAGTCAGAGGCTCCTCACCGGATGGTGCCCTGTACTGGATGAGCCGCATGATTGAAGCTGGCTGTGATCCTTTGTATATTGCCCGCCGACTGCTGGCTATTGCTTCAGAAGACATCGGTAATGCCGATCCCCGTGCCATGCAGGTGGCCTTAAATGCCTGGGATGCCTTTGAACGGCTGGGACCAGCAGAGGGCAACCGGGCCATTGCCCAGGCCGCAGTTTACTGTGCTCTGGCACCCAAGAGCAATGCCGTATATACCGCCTTTAAAGCCACCATGGCCAGTGCCCGGGAATCCGGCTCTCTGGAGGTTCCTGAGCATTTACGTAACGCACCGACCCAGTTACTCAAATCCATGGGCTATGGAGAACAATACCGCTATTCCCACAATGAGCCGGAAGCTTATTCCGCCGGACAGACCTATTTGCCATCTGAACTGGCTGATATTAAATTTTATTCTCCAGAACCCAGAGGACTTGAAATAAAACTCGGAGAAAAACTGGAGTATTTACAGACTCTGGATAAACAGTATAAAAATAACAAATAAGTTTCAGAGTAATATTTGATAATGAATATTCTGATAGCACCAGATTCTTTTAAGGGCAGTTTAAGTGCGGCAGAGTTCTGTAATATTGCAGAACGAGTTCTTCAGAACTATTCAGATTTTATCATAGCCTGCTATATGCCACTTGCTGATGGCGGTGAGGGCACCATTGAAGCGGTACAAACCTTTCTAGAAACCAGAAAAATTTCAGTAAAGGTACATAATGCCATTGGCATCCGAACCACGGCCAGCTATATCTTTATTGATGAACATCAGATAGATAATCCATATGGCAAAGCCACTGCCATTATTGAAATGGCTCAGGCCTGTGGTTTGCCGGATATTCCCCTCCTAAAACGTAATCCCATGAAAACCAGTACTTTCGGACTGGGTGAGCTTATTAAGCATGCTCTGGATACAGGCGCACAGCATCTGATTATTGGTCTGGGCGGCAGTGCCACCAATGACGGCGGCACAGGTATGCTGTCTGCTCTGGGTGTTCAGTTCTTTAATAAAGACGGTCAGGCCATTATACCGGCAGGTGCAATGCTGGAACAGATTGATAAAATTAACACTGGCCATCTGGATCCCCGCCTGAAAGACTGCACTATAACTATTGCCAGTGATGTCACTAACCCCTTGCTGGGAGAGCAGGGGGCAACCCGTGTTTTTGCACCGCAAAAGGGTGCTGATTCACAAATGATTGAGACTCTGGAAAAAGGTATGGCATCCTATGCCCATAAGACTGTTCAGACCCTGGGTTTGTCGGATAAGCTATATAATACACCGGGAACCGGGGCAGCCGGAGGACTGGGTTTTGCTTTGCTGGCCTATTTAAACGCTGAAATACAAAGTGGCTTTGAATTACTGGCCGAACTGTCAGGACTGGATAAACTTCTGGCTAATGCAGATACCCGGCCGGATATGATTATTACTGGAGAAGGTCATTTTGATCAGCAAAGCCTGGGAGGTAAATTAACCGGCTGCCTGATTAAACGGGCTGAGCAATATCATATTCCGGTTAAAATCATCTGTGGCGATTACAGCAGGGGAATAGAACAAAACCTGAATTCCACTATCCAGTTAATCAGCCTGAAGGATAAGGACATACCTCTTGAACAGGCTATTTCAGACAGCGCACAACTACTGGAACAGAAACTTTCTGAACTAATCAGGCTAATACACGCAGGCTAAATGTTTTGTAACTACTCAGCGTATTCATCTTTTGCACCGCTCTTGTAGGTAAGAGATGCGTTATTTTCGTACTCAAATGGTCGCGTATTGATATACGCTCACATTTTCCGTGCGCCTCTTGAGGTAGCGGAGCTATTGTGCCTTGAACTGGCACAAAATCTAAACACGCTGAGCAGTTACAATGTTTTTAATGAAAATTCCGCCAAAGAAGCATAAAATACCTCTTTTTCTTATGTATTGATTCCAGAGGAAATATTTTGGTTGAAATAGGGGTAATTGCAGCAGGCGGAGCACTGGGTGCAGTGATGCGTTTCTGGGTGTCCTCGGCGGTCTATGCCTGGCTGGGACGGGGCTTTCCCTGGGGAACGCTGAGTGTCAACCTGTTAGGTTCTTTTATTATCGGACTGGCTTTTGTCATGCTGACGGAACGTCTGACGGTTGGTTCTGAAATACGTGCCTTTATTATGATCGGCTTTCTTGGCGCATTCACCACCTTTTCTACCTTTTCTCTGGAAACTCTGGCCCTGATGCAGGAAGGGCTGCTCCTTAAAGCGGCCATGAATATACTGGTCAGCGTGGTTTTGTGTATTATTGCTACCTGGTCAGGTATGCTGCTGGCACGTTCACTTTAGCATGGGGTTGTAAGTTAATATGGCAAAAAAAATCAATAAACAGGCAGTAACATTGGTGCGGGTCTATACAGATGACAGTAATGGTCATATAAGTAAAACCCTGGAGCAGTTACATGACCGAGGTGATGTTATCGGCACCACTATCTTTCGTGGTGTGGCCGGGTTTGGTGATCAGGGGCATATACACCAGAGTACTCTGCTGGATATTTCCGGTCATCTGCCGGTGGTTATTGAATTCTATCACCGCAGTGACAAAGCTGAAGAACTGATTAACTTTATTCATGAGCAAATAGAAAATGCACATATTATCTACTGGGATGTAAATCTTTCCTTTGAGCATCTGGATTAATTTTTTACTATTTTAAACATTAGACCGAGAACAGAACACTATGCTGGACCCCAAACTTTTACGTACCCAACTGCAGGACATTGCCGCTCAGTTAGCCCGTCGTGGCTTTCAACTGGATACCGACAAACTGGCGGATCTGGAAGCACAACGCAAAGTCATACAGGTAAAAACCCAGGAACTGCAGGCTGAACGTAAGGCTAAATCCAAAGAAATCGGAATGGCCAAGAAAAACGGCGAAGATGTCAGTGAAATTCTGGCAGCCGTAGCCCAGACCGGAGAACAGCTTAAGGCAATGGAGCAGCAGCTCAAACAGCTGCAGGAAGAAACCAATGATATTTTAATGCGTATTCCCAATGTCCCTCATGAAACCACGCCCGACGGCAAGGATGAGAATGACAATGTTGAACTGCGCAGCTGGGGTGAAATCCCGCAGTTTGATTTTGAAATTAAGGATCATGTGGATCTGGGAGCCGCACTGGGTACAGGCTGGAACGGCAAGGGCGGTCTGATGGATTTTGAAACGGCGGCCAAATTATCTGGTTCCCGTTTTAGCACCTTAAAAGGGCCGCTGGCACGGATGCACAGAGCGCTTATTCAGTTAATGCTGGATACCCATACTGAACAGCATGGCTATAGTGAAACTTATGTTCCCTACCTGGTGCGTCCCGATGCGCTCAGGGGTACCGGTCAGCTGCCCAAGTTTAAGGAAGATCTTTTTGCCGTGGACGGGGATGAGGAAACCCTGGCGGCTGATAAACAATTACATCTTATTCCAACCGCTGAAGTACCAGTGACCAATATGGTACGTGAATCCATTCTGGAAGAATCCGAACTGCCTTTACGTCTAACTGCACATACCCCCTGTTTTCGTTCCGAAGCCGGTGCTTATGGCAAGGATGTACGCGGCCTGATCCGTCAGCACCAGTTTGAGAAAGTGGAAATGGTACAGATCGTTAAACCGGACGACTCCATGCAGGCGCTGGAAGAATTGCTCGGTCATGCCGAAGTGATTTTACAGAAACTGAAACTGCCCTACCGTGTAGTGGCTTTATGTGCCGGTGATA
>JALVDE010000022.1 GCA_027009375.1 Gammaproteobacteria bacterium | reverse complement strand
CACCCTTATGCTCAAGGGTAATATAGGTTATGCGGATAACTATGGAGGCGATATGTTCCCTCCATTTGAAAAATACTATGCTGGAGGTATGAGGGATATTAGAGGTTATAAGTCGAATACTTTAGGACCTAAAGATGATACAACACAAACTTTTTACAATGTCACTCATAATGGCGTGTTTTATCCTAAGATCGTACATAATGCTACTGGAGATCCGCTAGGTGGACAATTTAAAGTTATTGGTAATGCTGAAATCATTCTGCCGGTTCCCTTTGTTAAAGACTCATCGGCCTACCGTTTAAGCGGTTTTGTGGATATGGGTAATGTCTTTGCCGACACGGGTGACTTCGAAGCCAGTGAAATACGCTATACTACAGGTATAGCCGGAGCATGGCTCAGTCCCTTTGGGTTATTAAGAGTCAGTGTGGCCGCACCGTTAAATGAAAAAAGCGGGGATGATACGGAAACCTTTCAGTTCTCATTTGGTCAATCTTATTAAAGTACCTGAAATCGTGTAGAATAGCCCTTATCGGCTATCTAAATAAAGAATATAAAAATTATGGAGAATCATATGACTAAGAAACTGATGGCACAATCCCGATGGTTAATCTTAATCGTCTGCCTGTTTTCAGTCTCTTTTGCCTGGGCAGGTCAGAAAATTGCCTTTGTTAACCAGGCTAAATTACTGCAGAAGGCGCCGCAGGCGGAAGCCGCACGCAGTAAACTGCAAAAGGAATTTGCCAAACGGGATAAGGCTCTGGTTAATTTACAGAAAAAAATTCAGAGCAGCGCTGAAAAATTACAGAAAGATGCAGCTATTCTGTCCTCTACAGAGCTGAATAAACTAAAACGCAAAATTACCATGATGAGACGGGATCTGGAACGTGATAAGGCGGCATTTAAGGAAGATCTGAGTATTCGTCAGAATGAAGAACTGGTTAAACTGCAGAAGTCGGTATTACAGTCCATTAAAACCATTGCTGAACAGGAAAAATATGATCTGATCATCAGCGAAGGGGTTATTTATGCCAGCAAACAAATTGATGTCACTGATAAAATTCTGGCTCAGCTGAAAAAACAATATCGTTCAGGTAAGTAAGCCCTTTATAACGACCTGACTAAGTAAAAACCATGTCCATTCCCACCCGGCAGGCCAGCTTAAAAGAGCTGGCTGAATTTGTTAATGCAGAATTTCAGGGCGATCCTGAAACTCAGGTTTCAGGTATTGCCACTCTGGAACACGCCCAGCCGGGTGATCTCAGTTTTTTTTCCAACCGTAAATACCACCGATTTCTGTCCAGCACCCGGGCGAGTATTGTTATTCTTAAAGCAGAAGATGTGCAACACTGTCCGACTAATGCGATTATTACCGATGATCCTTATTTAAGCTATGCCAGACTGGCTGCCTGGCTTACTACCGAACAAAATCCAACCGCTATAATTCATGATACGGTTATTATCGGACAGGATACTCATATAGGGGAAGATGTTTCACTGGCGGCTAATGTGGTTATTGGTGAGCAGTGTAATATTGGTAATAATGTCCGTCTGGATGCCGGCTGTGTAATTGCTGATGGCGTGACTATTGGAGATAATACCCATTGCTATCCTAATGTTTCCATTTATAAGAATGTTCGTATTGGTAAAAACACCCTGATCCATTCCGGTGTGGTAATAGGCAGTGATGGTTTTGGTATTGCCAATAAGCAGGGCAAATGGATTAAGGTACCGCAACTGGGCTCTGTACAGATTGGTGATAATGTGGAAATCGGAGCCAATACCACCATTGATCGGGGAGCCATTGAAGATACCATTATTGAAAATGGCGTAAAACTGGATAACCTGATCCAGATAGCCCACAATGTCCATATAGGTGAAAACACCGCCATTGCCGGCTGTGTCGGAATTGCCGGCAGTACGACCATTGGTCGTAACTGTGCCATCGGCGGGGGAGCCGGTATCCTGGGGCATTTAAGTATTACTGATCAGGTGCATATTACAGCTACTTCTCTGGTAACTAAAAGTATTAGTAAACCCGGTGTCTATTCTTCGGGGACGCCCCTGCAGGAAAATGCCCTGTGGCATAAAAACTTTGTCCGCTTTAAACAGCTGGATTCCATGGCCAGACGCTTAACAGAGTTACAGGCACAGCTTAAGATCCTGGAAAAATAATTGCTGGCTGTTTCCAAACAGTGACCGGTTCTACTATGACTTATTCCCATATAAAAGTATAATGGCTTTAGAACTGATTTCAGTTAAGAGCTGATCTTATAAGTTCAGGACTCGCATTTAAAAAGATATAAGAAGAAATAATGGAAAAACAACTCAATTCAATGGATATCAATGATATTCTGGAACACCTGCCGCACCGCTATCCTTTTCTGCTGGTGGACAAAGTCGTGGACTATGAAGCCGGAAAATATTTAACCGGTATCAAAAATGTCAGTTATAATGAACCGCAGTTTACGGGTCATTTCCCTCAAAAGCCCATTTTGCCCGGGGTTCTGGTTATAGAGGCCCTGGCCCAGGCAACGGGTATTCTGGCGTATAAATCCACAGATTCAAAACCTGACGAAAACTCTCTGTATTATCTGGTAGGCATTGATAAAGCCCGTTTTAAGCGTCCGGTCAACCCCGGCGAGCAGCTGGTATTAAAAGTTGAAGTGGTTAAAAATATGCGCGGTGTCTGGAAATTTAATGCCGAAGCAACCGTTGATGAGCAGCTGGTGGCTTCTGCTGAATTAATGTGTGCTGAGAGAGATGCCTGAGCAAAATTCTGATACTGTTTTAATTCATCCAACGGCCATTATTGATCCTTCAGCGGAACTGGCGGATGATGTTTCGGTGGGTGCTTATTCTGTTATAGGCCCCAAAGTAAAAATTGACACCGGCAATATCATTGCTTCTCATGTAGTAATTAACGGCCCGACCACTATTGGTAAAGACAACCACTTTTACCAGTTCGGTTCCATTGGTGAAGCGCCCCAGGATAAAAAATACCAGGGCGAAGACACTACGCTTGAAATCGGCAGCCGGAATGTTATTCGTGAATTTACTACGCTCAACCGAGGAACTGTACAGGATCGCGGTGCCACAACTATTGGCGATGACAATCTGATCATGGCTTATGTACATATTGCCCATGACTGTGTTCTGGGCAGTAATATCATCCTGGCCAATAATGTAGCCCTGGCCGGTCATGTTAATATTCATAATCATGCTATTTTAGGCGGTTTTTCTCTGGTGCATCAGTTCTGTACTATTGGCTCTTATTGCTTTACGGCCATGAATAGTGTTATTTCCAAAGATATTCCGCCTTACGTCATGGTGTCCGGTCATATGGCCAAACCTCATGGTCTGAATACCGAAGGTTTGAAACGCCATGGTTACAGTTCGGAGGCCATCAAGTCCATTCGGCAGGCCTACAAGGCTCTGTATCGTTCAGGCCTGACTCTGGAAGATGCCATTACCGAGATTAATGAACTGGCTACAGAGTGTCAGGAACTGATGTTAATGACCGAGTTTTTAAATAATCACCTTAAGCGCGGGATTATCCGCTAATGCGTATAGGCATTATTGCGGGCGAAGCGTCTGGTGATATCCTTGCCTCCGGTTTAATTAAAGCCATTCACAAATACTACCCTGATGCCCGGTTTGAAGGCATTGCCGGCCCTTTAATGATTGAGGCCGGCTGCAGGGCAATCTATCCGGCCGAAAAGCTGGCGGTGATGGGACTGGTTGAAGTGCTGGCCCATTATCGGGAATTATCTTCTATCCGCAAGGAACTCATTGAATACTTTATTGCTAATCCTCCCGATGTTTTTATCGGTATCGACGCGCCGGATTTTAACCTGGATATTGAAGCGGCTTTAAAAGCAAAGGGTATCGGCACTATCCATTATGTCAGCCCCTCTGTCTGGGCCTGGCGGCAATATCGCCTGGCTAAAATTGCCCGGGCTGTGGATATGATCCTGACCCTGTTTCCATTTGAAAAACGCTTTTATGAAAATCATAATATTTCAGTTCAGTATGTGGGACATACCCTGGCTGATGAAATTGATTTAAAAATTGATGTTCCTGCCATCCGTAAAAAACTGTCACTGGATATAAAAAACAATCAATCCGTTATTGCCGTACTGCCGGGCAGTCGTATGTCAGAGGTGACACGACTTGCACAGCCTTTTATTGCAACCATGCTCCTGTGTCTGCAGGAACAGCCCGATCTGGTTTTTGTCATACCCTTTGTTAATGAAAAGACCAGGGACTTTTTTACCCAGGAGCTGAGCCAGCAGTTTAAGGGACAGGGCGTTTTGCGTCAGCAGATCCATTTATTTAACTGCTGTTCCAGAGAAGTGATGGCCGCTGCCGATGCTATCTTACTGGCTTCTGGTACGGCTGCTCTGGAAGCTCTGTTATTAAAGAAGCCCATGCTGGTGGCCTATAAACTGGCTCCGCTGACATACTGGATAGCCAAACGCTTATTAAAAGTCCCTTATTACTCTCTGCCTAACTTGTTGGCAGGGGAGTGTCTGGTGGAAGAAATTACCCAGAATGACGTTCGTCCTGAAATACTTAAAGACAAGGTGTTAAACTTGCTTAATATTGAAAACTGGCAGGATAAACTGAAAATATTTGATGATATTCACCAGCTGTTGCGTAAAAATGCCAATGAAACCGCAGCTCAGGCTGTTATTGATTATTTACGCTCAAAGGGTAAACTGCCTGCCTCTGACCCGGTTGTTAGTGCCAATGATTCTATGGCAGAAGAAAAATAATGGCTTTTGATCCTCTGTATGAAAACCTGTCCGGCCTGATTGCCGGTGTTGATGAAGTCGGCAGAGGCCCGCTGGCCGGTGCTGTGGTAACGGCTGCCGTTATACTGGATCCGGATAAGCCCATTAAAGGGCTTGATGATTCCAAAAAAATCTCTGAAAAAAAACGCAGCATCCTGGCACAGCAGATTAAAGAGCGGGCATTATGCTATTGTATTGCCCGTGCCGAACACGGTGAAATTGATAATTTAAATATTTTTCAGGCCACCTTGCTGGCCATGCGTCGTGCCGTGGAAGGTCTTGCGGTTAAACCGGACAGGGTGCTGGTGGACGGTAAGTTCTGTCCTGATATTACTTACCCTTGTGAGGCGGTGGTAAAAGGTGATTCACGGGTGGCGGCTATTAGTGCCGCCTCCATTCTGGCCAAGGTGGAACGGGATAATGAAATGATTGCCCTGGATAAAGTCTGGCCCGGTTACGGCTTTGCAAAACACAAGGGCTACCCGACCAAAGTACATATTGAAGCCTTACAAAAGCTGGGTGTAACCCCTATCCACCGTAGAAGTTATAAGCCGGTACAGAAAATTTTAAATATGGAAAATGTGCAATCCTGAATAACTCACTTGAACCTACTTTCGAGGTAGCAGACTCTAACGCTTTCTAAAAAATGCCCAATACTTTTGTTCACTTAAATATTCACACTGAATTTTCTCTGGTTGATGGAATTGTCCGTCTCAAGCCTTTAATCCAGGCAGCCAAAGATCAGCAAATGCCGGCTCTGGCGGTTACGGATCAAAGTAATGTTTATGCTCTGGTCAAGGTTTATCAGGCATGCCTGGGTTCAGGTATTAAGCCCATAGTCGGTGCTGATCTCTGGTTAAAAAATCCCGATGACTCTGCACAGCCGTTTAGACTATTGATTCTTTGCCAGAATAACGATGGCTACCTGAACCTGAAACATTTAATCAGCCGAAGTTATCTGGAAGGCCAGCATCTGGGCAAAGCCATGATTGAAAAAGACTGGCTGGCTGAGCGTTCAGACGGTTTAATAGTATTACTGGGCAAGGGTAGTGAAATCGGCAGCCTGTTATTAGAA